>DATMUM010000045.1:0-4632 GCA_035564175.1 Mobilitalea sp. | reverse complement strand
AGCAGACGCTATCTCCCTTAGATCAGGCTCTTCTCCCTGCTGCAGGCGATGTACGGCTTCCCAGCTAAGGAAGGCGGAATTCACATCTACATGAAATATAATCTTGTCCAATCAATTCACCTCCGATCCAAATCAATGCTTTAAAAAGAATCACATCCGATTAATAATATCATAGCAAAGCCATTATCCGGTGTAAAGACGAACATAACCTTAAAATTTAGACAAGATAAGGGTTATGCCAATCAATATTCCCCCAAGCATATTGATCAGCATAGCCCTTATCTCTTCTTCCTTTTCACTTATGCCGGTTAGCCGTTCTCTCTAATTCGGCACTTCATAGTCCTTTATCATTAAAATTATGATTTACGGAAATTGATTTACAAAGCAAATTACCGGAACACGATTTCATGAAACCAATTTTATATTTATCTCCTATATCAGCCAGATTCGTATTACTGATTGTTATTCTGATTTGTCTGGTTGCTACCTTGCTGATTCTGTTCGGATTGGTTTTGGTACATCGGCGTGGTAGGAAGCGTTGCTATTCCAGCCTTATTCTTCTTCATTGTCCTTCTGATGATTATCACGGCGACCGCGATAACGATACCCCAGATCAGCAGATAGGGAAGGTTAACCACAAACCATACAAGAAAGTTCTTAAAGCCCTCACTCAAATGATACATGGTATTGCTTAAACCATTCTTAATTCTGGTTCCAACACTTTGTTTCGCTTCCGTTACCGGTGTGAACTTCACTACTTCCTGAATGCTTAAAGTAACCGTACTGTATGCTACCTGGTTGTCATAATACCTCAACTGGGATTCATAATTCTGCAGCTCATAACGGATATCGCTCAAGCGGCTTTCCAAAGTAATGATGTTATCCAGATTAATCTCCTTCTCCAGGATGGCAAATAATCTGTCCTGTTCGATCTTCAGGGTTTCAATACGGCTTTCCGCTTCTATGTATTTTAAGGAAACATTTTCTGTCGACTCCTTCTGGCTGACTACGTTGGCACTGTCATTTACAGTTCCAACAAATTCATCTACCTTTTCACTCGGTATTCTGGCTACGATACTTCCGTAGCGTGTACCTCCGTTATTATTATAACCTTTACCATTAATATCGGAGCTCTCCACATATCCGCTGCGCTGTTTAATCTCGGCATTGATCTTCGTAATCAGACTGTCAAATTCCTGCGTCTCCACATCCATAGTAAAGGTACGGATGATTTTATCCTGTTCCGGCTGTACTGTTTCTCCGGAAGTAAAGGAAGAAGTGGTGGATAAAGCGCTGCTGCCTTCCTTCCCAGTGTCCGCTGCTGGGGCTTCATCTGCCGTTGTTCCAGTGTTAGTATCGAACGAGAAATTCATGGAAGTTGATCCATCACTCGAAGTGCTTGTCGTCGAGGTCTCATATCCTACGCTGCTTGTATTAGAATCATTTTTGGCACTGGCACAGGCTGTGAGTAATAATGTCAGGATAGCAAGAATTCCAATTACACTATAAGTCTTTCTTCTTTTCATAAATCCCCCTCCTATTTAGGTTATAAAATATAGATTTCTAATCATTAGACGTCTTATGTTAATATATGGTTCCATGAAAAATGTTATTAATAACCAAATGTAAAAATTATTTTTCATACAGGCATTTACTATCTGATGCTGAATTGGAGTTAAAAAAGACTGTACCGAATTCGTACTAGTTGTACTAACGGTACAGTCTATAAATCAGTTATATTTGTTAATCATCAGATATTTATTAATCAATTGAAACCTTTTCGATATGCGGCTTCATCAGTTCCATCACGCGCTCCATCTGATCCGTCAGATACAGATATCCAAAGAGTGCCTCCAATCCTGTTGCGGTGCGGTATTCGATGACTCCTGCATTTTTAGCCGACGTAAAGGATTTGGCATTACGCCCTCTCTTAAAGATAGCTGTCTCTTCTTCTGTAAGTAAATCCTTGATGGTATGATACAAATCCGCCTGGGCTGAGGCCTGAACCAGCTTGGAGGCTCTTTTATGAAGCTTATTTACCGGGGCATTCCCACTCTCCACAACCGTAGTCCGAATGATCAGGTCAAAAATAGAATCCCCGATAAATGCCAGAGTCAGCGGTGAATAGGTCTTAATATCCGTCTCGGGCAGGTGAAAAGCCGTTCTTATATATTGGTTAAAGCCCATGCTTTCTGCCTTCTTCATCAGCTCCTCTTCCATCTTACGCCCTCTCTGGTATCTTCCAGTACAATACCCTTCTCCAATAAAAGATTTCTAATCTGGTCTGATTTTGCAAAATCTTTATTCTTTCTTGCCGTCTGCCTATCCTCAATCAGTTTTTCAATATCAGCATCTAACAGATCTTCCTCTTTTGTCGTCTCAAGGCCGAGAATCTGACACAGATTAACGAGTCTCTCATGTATTGTCTTTACGAATTCGCTGCTGCTTTGTGCGCTGCAATTGGTGTTCGCAAGCTTTACCAGTTCAAAGATGGCCGCAATGGCATCTGCTGTATTGAAATCATCATCCAATGCATCGATGAACTTCGTATTCAATGCTTCCGCTTCGGCAAGCAACAGCTGTTCGTCCGAGGAAATGAATTCTCTTTTGAGTGTACCGCTTTCCATCAGATGTTCCAGCTGCCCTATGGAAGTAAGAATTCTGGTCAGGGAGTTCTTTGCAGACTCCACCAAATCCTTACTGAAATTCAACGGACTGCGGTAATGGGAATTCAGCATGAAGAAGCGTAATACCTGGGGATCATATAATTCACATATTTCACGTACTGTGAAGAAATTACCCTCGGATTTGGACATCTTCTTGTTATCAATATTTAAAAATGCATTGTGCATCCAGTATCTTGCAAACTCTTTACCATTAGCAGCTTCACTCTGGGCGATTTCATTTTCATGATGCGGGAAAACCAGATCCTCACCGCCAGCATGAATATCAATTTGTTCACCAAGATATTTCCTGCTCATTACTGAACATTCAATATGCCAGCCGGGACGGCCATCGCTCCAGGGAGCAGGCCAGGAGGGCTCGCCTTCCTTCTTTGGTTTCCATAGGACAAAATCCATCGGATCTTCCTTCTCATCACTTACCGCAATTCGAATTCCCGCTTCGAGATCATCCAGCTTCTTCTTGGATAATTTTCCATAATTCTTAAAGCTTCTGGTTCTGAAATATACCGTTCCGTTTTTCTCGTAAGCATGGCCTTTCTTAATTAAATCCTCAATCATTTCTACCATACCGTCAATTTCCTGCGTTGCCTTCGGATGAAGGGTAGCTTCCCTGACATTCAGAGCAATCATGTCCGTACGAAATTCCTTGATATAACGCTCGGAAATCTCGGTAGCACTGACACCCTCTTCGTTGGCCTTCTTAATGATCTTGTCGTCCACGTCAGTGAAATTCGATACAAAATTAACTTCATAACCACGATACTCCAGGTATCTTCTTAAAGTGTCAAAGATGATTGCCGGTCTTGCATTACCGATATGGATATAATTATATACTGTCGGTCCGCAGACATACATTCGAACCTTACCTTCCTCCAAAGGTATGAACTCTTCTTTCTTCTGCGATAAGGTATTATAGATTTTCATTGTTTTCCTCCATTTCACCGTATATAACGGCTTGTTCGTATCATTGTATTTTATCTTTTTCGTTGTGATTATCCTTACCCTTTTCGATTGCTTCCAATCGTTCAAAAAGTAATTTTACTTCTTTTCTCAAACAGATATTTTCATTTCTTAAGGTATTCAGTTCCTTCAGTACAGGATCAGGAAAATGTATATGATCCATTTCTTCCCTCGGTACCTTTACATCATTACGCTTCACAACCCTGCCCGGTACACCGACAACGGTTGAATTCGGAGGTACCTCCTGCAGTACTACGGAGCCTGCCCCGATTTTGGAATTCTCACCGACCGTAAAGGAACCAAGAATTTTCGCACCTGCACTGATCATTACGTTATTGCCTATGGTTGGATGACGCTTTCCCTTCTCTTTACCGGTTCCGCCAAGGGTTACCCCCTGATATAGGGTTACGTTATCGCCTACGATCGCTGTCTCACCAATGACAACTCCATGTCCATGGTCGATAAATAAGCCTTTGCCTATGGTTGCACCTGGATGTATCTCAATTCCGGTTTTCCTGACGGTCCTCTGGGAATACCATCTAGCCAGGAAAAAGTGCTTTCTTAAATAAAGCCAGTGTGCTATCCGGTAACGGATGATGGCTTTAAAGCTGGGATATAAAAATACCTCCAGCGGTGTCTTAATTGCAGGATCACGATCCTTAATAATCTGCATTTCTCCTTTGATATATTTAATCATGCCCATATTTATTCCCCCTGCATTCCTATTAAAAAAGATTTTCTATTCATGTTATACAGAAACTTTAGTATTTCTTTGTTTCTATCTTGATTGCATAAACTTAATTGCATAAACTTAATTGCATAAACTTGATTGCATAAACTTAATTGCATAAAAAAGTGTCTGCGACACTTCAGCTCCCCTGCCCCTCAATCTTGAGGGGTGGGGTTGTTTTTTGTCCCAAATTGCTTCATAATCATCTCATGAACATTCTTCAGAAAATTTTCAATGATAATTACGAAATAATTCATT
>DATMUM010000044.1:0-7511 GCA_035564175.1 Mobilitalea sp. | reverse complement strand
AAAGAGCATCCAACAGGAAATTGATGCTTTAGCAGGAAGGGAGGATGCCTGATGCCAAAGGAATATAGAACCATACAAGAGGTTGCAGGTCCTCTTATGTTAGTACAGGGAGTAGAAAATGTTGCCTTCGACGAGCTTGGTGAGATTGAGCTTGCTAATGGTGAGAAGCGCCGCTGCAGAGTACTTGAGATAGATAAAGGCAATGCTCTGGTGCAGTTATTCGAAAGCTCCGCCGGTATCAATCTTTCCAACAGTAAGGTGCGTTTCCTGGGAAGAAGCATGGAGCTTGGTGTATCCGAGGATATGCTGAGCCGTGTATTTGATGGTCTGGGGCGTCCGATTGATAACGGTCCTGAGATATTACCTGAGAAACGAATGGATATCGCAGGCCTTCCTATGAATCCCGCAGCCAGAAACTACCCGCAGGAGTTCATCCAGACCGGGGTATCTGCAATCGATGGCCTGAATACCCTGGTTCGAGGTCAGAAACTTCCGATCTTCTCCGCAAGCGGCCTGCCGCATGCGGAGCTTGCGGCACAGATTGCGAAACAGGCAAAGGTTCGCGGTACACAGGAACCGTTCGCAGTAGTATTTGCTGCAATGGGTATTACCTTTGAGGAAGCGAACTTCTTTACGGAAAGCTTCCGTGAGACAGGTGCAATCGACCGAACCGTTATGTTCATCAATCTAGCAAACGATCCTGCTGTTGAACGTATCTCAACACCCCGTATGGCTTTAACCGCCGCTGAGTACTTAGCATTTGAAAAGGATATGCATGTACTTGTTATCCTTACCGATATTACGAACTATGCCGATTCCTTACGTGAGGTTTCTGCAGCAAGAAAGGAAGTACCGGGACGACGCGGCTATCCGGGTTACATGTATACGGACCTTGCAACACTATATGAGCGCGCAGGTCGTAAAAAGGGTAAGGCAGGAAGCATTACGCTGATTCCTATACTTACGATGCCCGAGGATGATAAGACGCACCCGATCCCGGACTTAACCGGTTATATTACGGAAGGACAGATCATCCTTAGCCGTGAACTTCACCGTCAGAGCATCCAGCCACCGATTGACGTATTGCCCTCTCTGTCCCGTCTGAAGGATAAGGGTATCGGTGAAGGGAAGACCAGAAGAGATCATGCTAACACAATGAACCAGATTTTTGCCGCTTATGCCAGAGGTAAGGAAGCAAAGGAATTGATGGTCGTTCTTGGTGAAGCAGCCTTAACAGATATTGATAAGCTGTATGCAAAATTTTCGGATGCATTTGAACATGAGTACGTTTCCCAGGGGTATAATACCAACCGTGATATCGAGGAAACCTTAAATCTCGGATGGAAGCTGTTATCCATACTTCCGAGAACGGAGCTTAAGAGAATTAAGGACGAATTACTTGATGAATACTACGGCAAATTTTAAGGGGGTGCTTTCTCTTGGCTAAGGCACATGTTAACCCGACTCGAATGGAGTTAACCAAACTGAAAAAGAAATTAGCTACCGCTACCCGCGGTCATAAGCTCCTAAAAGATAAACGGGATGAGCTGATGAGGCAGTTTCTTGATCTGGTACGTGAAAATAAGACCCTGCGTGAAAAAGTGGAAGCGGGAATTAAAGCGGCGAACAAGAATTTCGTGCTTGCAAGGTCGGCGATGCCGGATGAAGTGTTAAACGTTGCACTGATGGCACCCAGGCAGGAGGTTTATCTCGAGGCTCATACGAAGAATGTCATGAGTGTTGATATTCCTCAGTTTGAATATAACACCAAGACACCGGACGAAAATGATATCTACCCTTACGGATTTGCATTTACCTCCAGTGATCTGGATGATGCGGTCAAATCCTTGCAGGACATCCTGCCTGATATGCTTCGCCTTGCAGAGATAGAGAAGTCCTGTCAGCTGATGGCTGCTGAAATCGAGAAGACAAGACGCCGTGTTAATGCACTTGAACATGTCATGATTCCGGAGATGAAGGAAAATATTAAGTTCATCATAATGAAGCTTGACGAGAATGAGCGAAGTACTCAGATCAGGCTTATGAAGGTAAAGGATATGATGCTTGAGCAGGCGCATCATTACAGCGCAAGATACAGCCAGGCGGAACAGGAAGCAACGAAAGATTGATATATTCCTAAGCTTAAGTAATAAAATCGGGGTGGGATTGATATAATCTCGCCCTGTTTTCGTGTGAGATGCTTTTATTAGAGGCGGAAGCCAAAGACCGGGCAATCAGGAGTTGACATAGTACCTGAGGATGCCTTAGAATTAGTAATATTAGAGCTTGAGCATTGAATGATTCGACGATTACTAATAAAAGGGGAAATGATAATTATGAAAAAGAGTAACTGTGATCATTGCCTTAATCAGCTATGCTTTCATAAGGTACCCATCCTGGCGTCCTTAAGTCATGAAGATATTTTAAAAATTTCTTCACTGATCGGGCACCATGAATATAAAAAGGGTGATGTGCTATTACAGGATGGAGATAAGACAGAGTCCATCGTTATTATAAATGAAGGAAGTGCCAAGGCATATAAAATAACTGCGGATGGCAGGGAGCAGATACTCTATGTGTTCACAGAGGGAGATTTCTTTGGTGAACAAAATCTGTTAGGGGGTAAAACTGCCACCTATTCAGTGGAGGCGCTGCAGCCGCTAAAGACCTGTACACTATCAAAAACAGAGTTCCAACAGCTGCTATTTGACTATCCGGATATTGCGGTAAAAATCATTGAAGAACTCGGAAGCCGAATGGAACGACTTGAAAATGCTCTTCAAAGTATGGGTGTACGTAACGTAGATAATCGGATTGGCGCTATTCTTTTGGAATTTGCCGCAAAATACGGAACAGAAACGAAGGATGGAACCTTAATACAGCTTCCGCTTAGCAGAGAGGGTATTGCGAACTATCTTGGGGTAGCCCGTGAAACGGTCAGCCGTAAGCTTGGGCAGCTAGAAAATGACGGTATCATCCGTTCTGTTAATAATAAATCCATTCTGATATTAGATCAGGAATCGCTTGAGACATTATCAGGTGCTGTATAAATATGAATAATATATTACTGAAAGAATATGACCATAGAAATAATAGATAATTGTAATAAATAATTATTAGTAAAGAAAGGCTTACCAGAGGATATATCTATGGGTAAGCCTTTTTCTTACGAATTTCTTGCAAGTTAAAGAAGATTAATGATATGACTTATTAAAAAGTAAAGAAAATATATGCTTAATTTCATTAACTGGCAATCAGAATTATGCTTAATCCAGTTAATTATGAAATAGTTTTAGGCTAATCTTTTTATGAACAAATAAAATTTAAGCCTTCTTATTAATCAAGATTGTTGGAATGAAGCTGCATAATTCTGATAATAATAGAATGAACAACATAGTTTTATATACTATATAATAGTATAAAATAAGTAAATATTTTTGAATGGAGGTATGATTTTGGCAGTAGATTTTAAAGATAGCAAAACGAAAGAAAACTTAATGAAGGCATTTGCAGGTGAAAGCCAGGCAAGGAACCGGTATACATTTGCAGCATCACAGGCTAAAAAGGAACATCACCATGGTATTGAAGCAATCTTTCTATATACGGCAAACCAGGAAAAAGAGCACGCTGAGATATTCTATAATTTTCTAAAAGAGCTGGCAGGAGAGAACATCCATATTGACGGAAGCTACCCGATTGACATTCATGATGATATTCTAAAGCTTCTTCAGTCGGCACAGCATAATGAATATGAGGAATATGATCCCGTCTATAAAAGCTTTGGCGATATTGCGAAAGAAGAAGGCTTTACAAAAATAGCAACAACCTTCCATATGATAGCAGGTATTGAAAAGACACACGGTGACCGTTTTTCGCGCTTCGCTCAAATGCTTGAGGAGAATAAATTATACGTTTCCGATGTGGAAACCGGCTGGATCTGTTTACATTGCGGATATGTTCATTGGGGAAAGGAAGCACCGAAGGAATGTCCTGTCTGTCATCATGACAGGGGTTACTTTATGAAAGTGGAATTATCTCCATATCAGGATTAACTTGAATAAGATTTTTAAGGCTTCATAATCTTCGTTAAAAGCGGAGTTGTGAAGCCTTTTTACATATCTTTTTACATATTAACACAATGTGGTAGTATTCTCTATGGATATATATAGTAATGGAAACCATATAAAATAGAAAAATATACTACAATATATTGACAACGACTCTTTGTGAGAATATAATGAGACCAGATAAGCAAAAACAGTGTAATTACTTAACCGGTGACAGCACCGGATTTTTAACAATTAATACTTTGATAATCAAAATAATTAGAATGAATAAATTTCCTATTATAGACAGACCTTTAATTACTTATCTTACACAAACAAAAGGAGTGTGGAAATATGATGATGAAATCATTAAATATTGGTGAACTGAAAGCAAAGATACCTATTATTCAAGGCGGTATGGGAGTTGGAATAAGCAGATCAAAGCTAGCCGCTGCCGTGGCAAGAGAAGGCGGGATAGGCATCATATCCACAGCGCAGATTGGATATGATGAGCCTGATTTTAATAAACATCAGATAGATACCAACCTGTATGCTATCGATAAACATATAAAGCTTGCGAAGAAGGATGCGAATGGCGGTATCGTTGGAGTAAATATCATGGTGGCTACCAAACAGTATGACAGATATGTAAAAGCCGCCTGCGAGGCAGGAGCAGATGTCATCATCTCGGGTGCCGGCCTTCCGATCTCACTTCCGGAGCTTGTGAAGGGTTTTCAGACGAAGATTGCTCCAATCGTATCAAGTATTCGTGCGGCCTCCGTAATGTTAAAGATGTGGGATAAGAAATATAATCGAACGGCCGATTTCATCGTGATTGAAGGACCGATGGCCGGCGGACATCTTGGGTTTACCAAGGAACAGCTGGACCACATGGAGGAAATGGATTACGATAAGGAAATTAAAGGCATCATTGAAACTACGAAAGAATATGCAGAAAAATATGAAAGAAATATTCCGGTTATCGTTGCCGGCGGTGTATTTGACCAGAACGATATCCGTCATATGATGGAGCTTGGAGCCGATGGAGTGCAGATTGCGTCCAGGTTTGTTGTAACAGAGGAATGTGACGCCAGCTATGAATATAAGAAAGCTTATCTTGATGCCAAAAAAGAGGATATCAAGATCGTAATCAGTCCGGTCGGAATGCCGGGTAGGGCAATCCTTAATCCATTTCTTAAAAAAGTCGGTGTCGGTAAAGAAAAGATTACGAAATGCTTTAACTGTCTAGAGCATTGTAACCCGAAGGAAACCCCATACTGCATCACACAGGCACTTATTAATGCAGTGAATGGTAATCTTGACGAAGGTTTGATATTCTGCGGTGCTAATGTCGATCGTTTGAATGAAATGACGACGGTAAAGGCAATTTTTAATGAACTAGTTTATTAAATTGATAATATAATAGATAAAAGCAATGGTGTTGAGAATTGATTGATATGAATCATTTCACGACACCTTTTTTTCTGGATAAGTCTAATTTGATACATCGTAATTCGAATGAAAATGTGATTTAAATCACTGTAAATTACTTCACAATACATTTATAATCATGATGTCGCATAGCGACATTACAAAACTAACGCCCTTGCTTTTTGCGAGACTATTCACATTACACTGGTATAAAGCGGAAACATTGAATAGGATAAAGAAATATGAATTTGCATAAATTAGTTTAAGATAGGTTTAGAAAGCAATCTGGTGATATGTCAAGATGTAAAAACAAAAGATATTTATAGAATGACTTAAAGATAGGGTCACTAAATAAACCTTTACATTTTTGTTTTAAAGTAAAGGCAGAATTGATCTTATAAATTAGGAGTACTATCTACTCCTTGTGGAACAAAAAGTTGGTTCTTAGCCAGCAATCCAAAAACCAAACGGATAAATTTCCGTGATGTAAGTGCGAGTGCTCTTTTATGCTGATGAGTTTTTACTTCATCATATTTCTTTTGATAAAACGCTTTGTATTCAGGAAGATTTATAATAACACTTCCGGTTGCTTCTACTAGATAATAACGAAGATACTTGTTTCCTGCTTTACTCATTCTGGTATCTTCTGATTCAAAATCACCAGACTGGTTTTCATTCCAGACAATACCGGAATATTTGGCAAGAGCATCATGGTTAGGAAATGCTTTGATACTTCCGATTTCAGCCAGTATGCCAGCTGCATATACAGGACCAATTCCAGGAATAGAAAGAAGGCATAGGTACTCCAATGGATTTAAACCATTAACGGTTCTTTCAATGGCTTTATCTATGGATTTGATTTCTTGTTCAAAGGCTTTTAAGCAGTTAAAGGAAGAGGCAATGGCAATTGTTAAAGGCTCATACAAGCATTTTTCCAGTCTATAAGAATTTCGTGCGGCTGCTTGAAGGATTGATGCAACCTCATCTGGTTTGGAAATGCGATTTTTACCTTTATCACAGATAAAATCAATAAGTTCTTCCATTGAAGCTTCGGCGATCTGTTCATTTGATAAATACTCTGTTAAAACAGCGGAAGCAGTTGCTCCGTATTTATTGGCAAATGGGTGGTCAGCTTTAGAAAGAGTTGCAAATTCACTGAATTTTAAAAAGACATTAGAGAGCATGTAAGTCTTTTCACGAGCCAGACATTCCACCAGATGCAGACGGTGTCTTGTAAGCCTTTGCAAAGCCAGATATTGAGAGCCGCGCCATGGTTCACATGTAATACGACCTACGCGGGCAAAGTCAGCAATGACAAAAGCATCTATAGGGTCTTTCTTTGCCATACCAATGAATGATTTCTTGTAATTGGCAACCATCTTAGGATTCAGGCAATAAACATAAGTGTTGTATGGAGCCAATAAGGCGCTGGAAGAAAGAAAATTAGCAATATGTATGCCATAAAAAGAAGTAGATTCTAATGCAATTATAACTCGATTGAACGTGTTGGCAGACAGAAGAATAGAAAGTTTGTCCGCAATCTCATCCGCACCGGATTGAGCATTAGGAACAGCAAACTGAAGAAGTTTCTCCTGTTCAAAGTTTAAGACACAGACAACATTTTCACGGGCAGCAACATCAATGCCCACAAACAAAGTAGATAAGTAATCTGATTTCTTCACGATATCACCTCCTAACATGTAAAGATGAGGAAATTAGAAAAGGAATATCCTAATCAAAAGTACTGACTGAAACCTCGCATAATCAGCATTCATCCAATGGAAATACCTTGCTGGGGGCTACCATTAGCGATGCAACATCTGAGTGAGCAGCATGTGATACTTAAGTCAGGGAGCAAGCTTTCGCGGCAATAGCAAAATGCTTTGCAAGGATGAAAAGCTCCAACCTCTGCTAATAACCTACTACAGGTATTTTAGCATTAGGATACTCCTAAGAAAAGTAACTATTAACCAAGCAAAATAAAATAAGTTTCATAGCCTAGCTGCTAGCTACAAAACTTATTATACGAGGATG
>DATMUM010000043.1:0-24706 GCA_035564175.1 Mobilitalea sp. | reverse complement strand
ATTTCTCCTCCATGTTTTAGAAGGATTTCTCCTCCTCTGTTTCAGAAGGATTTCTCCTCCTCTGTTTTAGAAGGATTTCTCCTCCTCTGTTTTAGAAGGATTTCTCCTCCTCTGTTTTAGAAGGATTTCTTCTCCTCTGTTTCAGAAGGATTTCTCCTCCTCTGTTTCAGAAGGATTTCTCCTCCATATAGTATTATCCGGCCGACAGGTATTACACCTGCGGCCGGATGTTTTTTAAATCCGATATAACATATTCCAAGCCAACATTTCACAATATAAGTATAAACTTATAATTAATCAGTAGCTCTGTGTTACTGTTCACTACGAATAATAGTTATTTTATAATATGCAACATCACCATTTTCAGCTGTTATAGGAACTGTAAATTCATTGGTACCTACTACAAGGCTAACGTTTCCGCAGCCTCCAACCGTAGCTTTCGTACTTACTGAAGTAGCTACGATATTAACAGAATCAACACTGTTATTTACCATCAGATAATAATTAAGCTCTGTCTGGCTGAAGGTAGGTGTTATAGTCAGCTCATTTCCACTCGCATCTAATATCTTCAAGCTGCTCATACGATTGTTCGGGTTGTACATCTTGACAGGTGCTGGTGCCACACTGGCCGGCATGTTCAGATATACCGGTATGGAAAATACAATCGGCGAATCAGCCATACCATTATATGCTGTCAAAACTTTTTTTGCCTCAGCATAAGGAGCCTCAACATTCGTCATATACTGGTGATAGTAGGAAGATAACGGGGTAACATTAAACTTCTGCATATAAATGGTATCTTGTCCGCGATTAATATAGCTTCCTCCGATGTAATATGCACCACCTATAATTGCTTTAAACGGATTTATCCAAGGAATCATATATAAGGCATTATTTACTGTATTATTCGTTCCGTTCTTAGCAAACTTCAATCCCTTTTCGATTGCACCGCCGCCTGCTGAGTCGGAAGCTCCGATATTATAGAAGTTATATAAACCTTCATATCCGGAATAAGTTCCTGATACACTGTTACTTAAGGTAGTAGATCCGGTAACAACCTCCTGCTTCACCCTGGAAGCCAGATGATATGGACTGACTCCGGAGTATTCCGCAGCTTTGATGAAGGTCTGCCCATAACTGATTTTCTGGGTTACTCCGCTATCATCAACATAATTATAATAACAATTAGATAAGGCAGTTCCTTTTAATATATTTTCTACACCTATGAGATTTTGATACTCATTTTGATATTTTAATAATTCAAACTGGAAGATACCGCTAGCCGTCAGGAAATTCCTGGGGTCCATATAATATGAAATTGCCGTTCGTGATGCTGTTACCCAGGTTGTCCCATCAAATGCAATAAAGGTATCCGTCTTCCAGCTGTAAGCTCCGCTATCCAGTGACTTCCACTCGACACTTCTGGAGTTCGGTATCAGGTTCCGTCCAGGAACACTTTCTTCATTGATTACCGTTTGCCAGTCCAACCCGGTCTGATAAGCTTTGAATTCCCAATTTGGATATTGCTGATGCAGCTGCACCAGCGAAGCTATATAGCTTTGCGGGAAGCCCTCCGCTAAAAGCTTCTGCTCATAACTTAGATTACCTGAAACAACCGGTGTAGGTGTTGGAGACGGTGTCATAGTTACCGAAGGATCCGTCGCCGCTGATTTTATGTAGATATATTCTGCCTGTACATAACCGGTCTTGATGACTCCGTTATTCCAGAAATTCACTTTATAAAAGGTAATGCCATTTACCGGTATTGCCTGGGATACAATTACCTCCTGTCCGCTCTGTATTACAATCAGTGAACCGCTTTCATCGAGCAGATATGCAATGGTATTAACGACATCACTAAAAACATTTAGTAAAAATGTATTACATACATTGCCTCTCACCGGCTGGTTTATTGAATCATATACAGTTACATTGGGCACTTCCATTAATCCCTGGCTATTAATCTCAGGCGAAGGAGTTAAGACCGGCACTACCGTTGGTGTAGGTACCGCCATCGGCGTAGGCTTTGGAGTAGCTGTGGGTGCCTTAGTCGGAGTAGGTGTCGGTTTGGAGGTCGGCTTCGGCGTAGGCTTTGGAGTAGCTGTGGGTGCCTTACTCGGAGTAGGTGTCGGTTTGGAGGTTGGTTTTGGCGTAGGTTTTGGTGTTGGCTTTGCCGTTGGTGTGGGTGTTGGTTTTGCCGTAGGCTTTGGTGTTGGGGTTGCTGTAGGAGCTATTATCGTAGTCTTGAGATTCACCTGACCGGCTTCCACATATCCAACATATTTCACCTTTGATACGGTAAAGGATATCTTAAACCATTTCACTTCCGAGATTGTAACTTCACTCATCAAGGTAACCGCTTTATCTTTACTAAGATAAATTATATTACCACTGCTGTTCTTCAGATAAGCAGCATTGCTTGCTGCTTTGGAACGAACCTTTATCTTATCAGCGGATACTTCCGCCTTAATTCCTGTTCCATAGGTTAATTTTATAAAACTACAAGCAGCATAACCGGTAATCGTCTTGCCATTGGACTGAAAGGATATTCCATACCATTCGGTTTTATCACTTGCCGTCACTTCACTTATTACGGTTACTGCATCATCCTTTACCAGACCTGCAAGCTTGGAATAGGATGTCCCTGGTCCGCTTCTGACATTTAGCGTAGTTGCTGTTACGGCTGCTTTGATTTCTACTTCTTTCTTTATTGAAACTGTTCCCGTGGTACCGGGAGCAGGCGATGCTGTCGGTTTCGTTGTTGGCTTGGGTGTAGCTGTCGGCTTCGGTGTTGCGGTTGGTTTTGGCGTGGCGGTAGGTGTCGGAGTGGCAGCGGCTTCATTCAAAGTGACAAAATCTTTATGAACATAGCCTTCTACTGTTTTACCATTAAACTTCAGTGAGATATGATAAAAGTCTCCTTCTTCCCCCAGAATGGTTACGGTTTCTCCTTGATTCAGGTATACATTCGTTCCGTTCAATTGTACCTTGCTGGCAGTTGTTGAAGGCTCCGTCCTGACATTTAATGTGGTAGCAGTCACTGTTCCTGTCTGTGCAGCATATACCTTATGTATACTTCCATGAAATCCCTGCGGGATGATTATCGCCAGAATCAATAGGAAAATCAGCCATTTGTTATAATACCGTCTTTTCATTTCATACCCCTTTCATGTATTAAGCAGAATCAGAGGCTTAGCCTCATTCAAGTCGTAAGTAGTCAGTTCTCCCCCATAAATGTTCCTTCATTCTACAAATTAACTATGGCACTTATGTGGCATTTCTATCTTTTTGTACCGGTTTGTGTATTATTTTGTAAATCTTTCCGTATTATTACAGTAAAACATCAAAAAAGCTGCTCTAATACCCGACTCTCTATATATCGTCAAAATCAAGGTATTACAACAGCTTATTTTAATGGAACTTCCCAGTTAAATAACAATATTATCCTGATTCATCTATACTTCATCAATTGCTTTTCCAATATCATTTCTCATGTACTTGTTGGCGAAATCAACCCATGTCGTAGCCTCATATGCCTTCTTCCTTGCTTCCTTTAAATCTATGCCGGTAGCTGTGATACCTAATACGCGTCCACCATTGGTAACAATTTCACCGTCAACCGTCTTGGTTCCTGCGTGGAATGCAAAGTAGTCTTCTTTTCCCTGGAAGGTATTCAAGCCGGTAATCGGGAAGCCTTTTGCATAGTGTTCCGGGTATCCGAAGGAAGCCAGGATAACACATACTGCTGCATTATCCTCGAATTCCAGCTTGATCTGATTAAGCTTGCCATCGATACAGGCTTCGAATACTTCAACAATATCATTCTTCATTCTCGGAAGAACTACCTGAGTCTCCGGATCACCGAAGCGCGCGTTATATTCTAATACCTTAGGGCCCTCCTTGGTAAGCATAAGGCCGACAAAGAGAATACCGATGAATTCTCTTCCCTCCGCCTTCATGGCATCCATGGTCGGCTGATAGATATTCTTTCTGCAATATTCATCGATTTCTTTGGTATAGAACGGACTGGGTGAAAATGTTCCCATTCCGCCGGTATTCAAGCCCTGATCCCCGTCCTTTGCTCTCTTATGATCCTGGGCACTGGTCATGGGTACAATATGGGTGCCATCACAGAATGCCAGAACAGATACTTCACGACCAGTCATAAATTCTTCCATTACAAGGCGGTCTCCTGCAGAACCAAACTGCTTATCCTCCATGATCTGCTTCACTCCGTCCAAAGCTTCCTGGTGGGTATTGCAGATTAATACCCCTTTACCAAGTGCCAGGCCGTCCGCCTTAAGTACGATCGGATAACTGCTGTTCGCCAAATAAGCAACCGCTTGGGAAGGATGGTCAAAGGTTTCGTATTTAGCAGAGGGAATGTCATACTTTTTCATCAGATCCTTGGAAAATGCCTTGGAGCCTTCAATGATGGCGGCATTCTTTCTGGGTCCGAATACACGAAACCCCCTGTGCTCGAATACATCTACCACACCGCAAACCAATGGATCATCGGGCCCTACTACAGTGAGGTCAATCTTTTCTTTCTCTGCAAAATCAACCAGCTTCTCAAATTCGCTGACTGCAATATCCACGCACTCTGCAACTTCAGCAATTCCTGTATTACCCGGAGCACAGTAAAGCTTCTCCACCTTCGGACTCATGGATACCTTTCTTGCTATTGCATGCTCTCTTCCGCCGCCGCCAATAATCAAAACCTTCATTTTGTAATCCTCCTCTTTATTTAATAGAACCAAATTGATCCAGGAAATGGTAACCCATTCGCTGAAGTATCTATCCATACATTACAAAAAACAGAAAGCAGGAGAAACCCACTGTCTGTTTTTTATATTTTCTTATTTCTTTAATTTGACTTTATTATCTTCTATCAGAATTCTATTCTCCGCAATCAGACGCACGGCCTCGGGTAAAATCTCCCATTCTGCCTGCTCCATGACTCTCTTCTGCAGAATCTCGGCAGTATCATCCTCTTTAACCATAACCGGCTTCTGCAGGATAATCGGGCCGGTATCTGTCCCATCATCGACAAAATGAACGGTAGCACCTGTTACCTTAACTCCTCGGGCAAGGGCTTCTTCATGTACCTTAAGGCCATAATAACCAGCACCGCAGAAGGACGGGATTAAGGATGGATGGATATTAATGATTCTGTTTTTATAGCTGTGGATGACGCGCTCCGGGATAATCAGAAGACAGCCGGCAAGTACAACCAGATCCACCTGATAACGGTCAATCAACTGAAGAAGTGCCTCTTCAAATAATTCCTTATCGGTATATTCCTTTTTTAAAATAACCTCTGCGGGTATCCCATGTGTTTTCGCTCTTTCCAGCGCGTAGACCCCCGCCTTGTTACTGATAACGACTTCTATCTTAACGTTGGGAAGCTTATTTTGTTCTATCTGATCAATCAGAGCCTGTAGATTCGTTCCTCCTCCTGATACAAGAACAGCTAATTTTAGCATAAGCTTACTCCCTTCTCACCATTCACTGCTTCGCCTACAATATACGCCTTTTCGCCGGAAGCATTGATTAATCTGACTGCCTCATCCGCATCTTTGCTGTCAACTGCAATCATCATACCAAGACCCATATTGTAAGTGTTGTACATAACCTTCTCTTCGATATCGCCATCGGTAGAAAGCATCTTGAAAATCGGAGGTATATCGTAGCTGTTTTTCTTTACCATTGCATGGATACCTTCCGGAAGCATTCTCGGAATATTCTCATAAAAACCGCCGCCGGTGATATGACTGCAGGATTTAACGGTAACATTGCCGTTCTTTAAGCTTTGTAATGCCTTCACATAAATCTTGGTAGGAGTCAGTAAAATCTCACCTAAGGATGCGCCCAGGGACTCATAATAAGTATCCAGCGTTTCTCTCTGCATACGGAATACTTTTCTTACTAAGGAATATCCGTTGCTGTGGATTCCGGAGGAAGCAATACCGATCAAGGTATCTCCAGCTTTCAAGGAAGCACCGGTAATCAGCTTCTTCTGATCCACGATACCAACCGCAAAGCCTGCAAGGTCGTATTCATCTACCGGATAAAAGCCCGGCATCTCTGCTGTCTCACCGCCGATTAATGCAGCGCCTGCCTGCATGCAGCCATCTGCCACACCCTTTACGATGGTAGCGATTTTCTCAGGCTCGTTCTTACCACAGGCAATGTAATCCAGGAAGAATAACGGTTCACCGCCAGCGCAGGCGATATCATTTACACACATGGCAACACAGTCGATACCGATGGTATCATGTTTATCCAAAAGAAATGCTATTTTAAGCTTTGTTCCTACACCATCCGTACCTGAAACCAAGGTAGGCTGCTCCATGTTCTTAAAGCTCTCAAGGGAAAAAGCTCCTGAAAAACCGCCGATATCTGTTAAAACTTCTTTTCGCATCGTACCTTTAATATGCTCTTTCATAAGGTCAACTGCTTTATATCCGGCTTCGATATCTACTCCTGCCTTTTTATAATCCATTCGAAATACCTCCTATTTCATAAAACAGCCCTGCTGTATCCTGTTAATAACTCAAGAAGAAGTTAAAATGAAATTCTACTGGATTTCATTTTGGTGTTCTCCACAAGCGAGTAGTTTTCTCACTTTTCTCACATTTTAGCATATTTCATCGGGTTTGTCGTTAATTTTTGACGGATAATTTCTTATGTTTTTTATTAGTGAACCTAATAAATTATAAGGTATATATAAGTATACATTATTTTATAACTTGAAATTAAAATGCCAGATATCGTTTCTTCCCATAAGTCATAATAAGCATATATAAAACGATATCAATAACAAGCGTCAGCAGAAAATACCCTAAATTCGCCCAGAGAAAACCGGGGATGAGATATAAAAAGGCAAACTGGACGCCAACATATGCCATGGCTCCAAAGATACTTATCATGCTTGCGGCACTCTGTTTAATAATCACTACTTCTGTTGTCCAATTAAAATTAGGCAGCAGGATATTCATCAACAGTCCGAACAATGCTGTAAACAAGGAGCAGGTAATTGTTACAAGGACTAATATCATTGTCTTTATAACACCCATGCGCATTGCGGCTCCAATAATAACTGTATCAATCACTGCCGGTGCAAGGATCGTCAGATTCACTGCTAATTTAGACAGATAAACCGTCTTAGCCGGGATAGGCATGGATTTGATAATCCATAGATTCTTACCCTCTAAGGATATGGAGGAAGCTGCTGTATACGTCATAATGACACAGAAGGTTATTACCAAGGGTATATTATTTTTAAACATGTATGTTACCATGGGATCTCCAAGGACCTTATCCAGATCAACGAAAATCGCAGCAATAGCAGCAACCGTCAGCATAACAATTCCTAAGCCCGTATTCAACACATACAGGGAGGAGGAAAAATAACGCTTCAATTCTTTCACATATAACGCAGCAATCGGGGAAGAGGTCTTCAGTTCCTTCATCTTGAATTTCACTCCGGCTCTTCCTGTCAGCATTAAGGTATTCATTTTCTTAAAGATTGCCTCAACCACTAAGGTATAAAGCAGGAAAGCTGCTATTGAAATACTGATGAACAGTAGTAAAGCCACAATATCATAGTGAACAACAGCCTCCGTATACATCTGAGCCAGAGGATAAATGGAGCCGACCTGGTTAGTTATGGCTTTGCCTATGTCCACAAACTGCTTCCCGTTACCATTTACTGTAAAGGATAATCCGACCACGACTGCCAGAAGTCCAAGGGAAAGTATGATATTCAGCAGATTATTATGCCTGAACTTGGAGGCTGCATAAGCGATTACCGTTCCAAGAACTGAGGCTATTATGATTGGTACCAATGGTATAAAGAACATAACCAACAGGCAGATAAAGTAAAATACCGGGTTTGGATTAGCCAGAATTCCATATGCTATCATCATAGGAACAGTCAGAATAATTACAAATAAAAAGTTAAAGGAATAAAGTATGATTAATCGGCATGCAACAATTGTTCCTGTACTGACTGGCAGGGACATTACCATATCATAATCACGGAAGCCGAATATCGTACCTTTTACTTTAAAAATCGTTGTCATCAAAATAACGGCACAGGCAACTGCCATCATCAGGGCAGGAAGAATATCAAGACTGTTGAACATCTTCAGTCCGGCGCCTATCATAAAGCTGTAGATAAAGGATACTACGCTCAGGACCACTGTAAAAAACAGAATTCCTGCATACAATACCGCCGGTTTTTTCTTATTGGAATTGGATTTACCAAGAGAAAGCATATCGCCCAGAACTGCCCAAAGCTGAACACTTAATAAGCGTATCAATTTATTCATATAGATACCAAACCTTTCCGAAAGTCTATTGCTCTTCAATCAGTTCCATGAATACATCCTCCAGGCTGCTGTTTCCCTTCACTTCTTCCGTAGTTCCGCAGGAAACCAATTTACCGCCCTTGATGATTGCAATCTTATTGCAGAGCTTCTCTGCCACCTCAAGTACATGGGTGGAGAAGAAAATAGCACTTCCGTTCTTGCATAGCTCCACCATAAGTGTTTTCAGGGTATGGGCCGCTTTCGGATCAAGCCCGACAAAGGGCTCGTCAAGTACAAGAAGCTTGGGTTTGTGTATTAAAGCAGAAATGATAGCCAGCTTCTGCTTCATACCATGCGAATAAGAGGAGATGGTATCTCCCAGGTTTGGTGTCAGCTCAAAGGCATCCGCATATTTTTCGATCAGGGTCCTACGGTCATTCTTATTCACCTGATAAATATCCCCGATAAAGTTCAGATACGCAATTCCTGACAAATGCTCATAAAGATCCGGATTATCCGGAATGTAAGCCATTCTTTGCTTGCAGGCAACGGGATCCTTCTTGATGGAAATACCGTCAATCGTTATCTCTCCTTCTTCAAAATCAAGAACACCGACAACGGAACGGATTGTGGTAGTCTTTCCTGCACCATTATGACCGATGAAACCGAAGATATCCCCGCTTTTCACTTCTAGATTTAGATTGTCCACTGCCTTCTTATTACTTTTATAGCTCTTTGAAAAATTCTTAATAACTAACATACTTCCCTCCACTTCCGCCGCCAGACGGTGGCATCCTATTCATCAAAAGCCTTATTCAAAGCCTCTGTTCCTGCTAATACAAATCTTGCATCCCTAATAATCGGGATAGTCGTCTGGTCCTTTTTATAGACAGTAATTTCTTTAATTTCATCATAGGGGAGGGTAATATCGGTATGGCAGTTGAAATAAGCCTTTCCCGGTTCCGTCTTACGAAGGATGGATATCTCATTATCCCTGGCAACGATTTCTTTCCCATCCGGATTGTATACCTTAACCTCTTCACTCATCTTATAGCAGGTATCACCGATAGCAAAATGCGGCCCCGTCTTCTCTGCAATCAAAATCGGTAGTCTCGGAGCAATATCATATTTCTTACCCATCATATAGGCTGTAGTATTCGTACCGATTGCAAACTCACCAAGGGGCAGATAATCCCGGTTATACAGCAGGTTTTCCTTAACATAGTTCCTGTTCTTGGCATCCTCAATATAATTCTTGCAGTCATAGCCTGCGATAATACCATCTTCAAATTGAAGCTCCAGCTGACGGTACTCCAGATCATTCAGGTAAACCTTCGGCACATGCAGAACTCCGTTGGTACCCTTGAGTACCGGGGAGGTGAATACCTCTCCCACCGGAATGTTAACATCAGCAACGCAGTTTTCGAATATTGTCTCCTTTGAACCATCGGTGATCGGATAAAGCTTTACCCGGATATCCGTATGATTGCTGCCTGCTCCCAGGATGTGGACATAATCCCCCTGATCCAGGGCATCAATGATAAACTGTTGAATTTGACCGTATTCCTCGCTTTTTAAGGTATTCACCTTCACCGTCTCGGCAAATATTTCGTTAAAATCCTTCCCGATTTCGGGAACGGGATAGGCGATGATGGTAAAGGAGGTTTCGTCAAGCTTCAGATAATCCCTTTTCAGAAGGTTTTCTTCGGTAGATCCCTCCACTGTAAGCTTCTGCTGACGTTTATCCAGCTTTATTGCATCCTGTTTATCCTCCGGAGCAAATAACTCCTCACCAAATACCTCAATTACGGCAGGTCCGGCGTATACTGCTGCCTGCTCCTTATATTTTTCATAAGCATGCTTAATACTTTCCAGCTTTCTCTCCTTCCATGCCTTATCAAGGAAAAGTCCCGTATCAAATCGGTGATCATAATCATACTGTTTATTCGGGCTTGTAGCATGGTATCCGATTTTCAGATGCTGCAGCTTATTCACTGCATTATGGGCAGCACGATAAATCGTTGGCTCCAGTCCAAGCTTTCTGAAATTAAGCACCGCATAATAAACCATTTTTTCAAAGCCAAGCTGATAGCGGATGTTCACAATCTTTTTCTTACTTAAATCCAGACGGTTGGCAACAAAACCGAGTCGGTAGCCTTCTGTGTAGGTATCTGCCATTGCTTTCATCTGTTCCTCCGACAATGTATTCAGAAACTGTGCCGTTTTAACCTCATTTTCCGTTATATATTCGCCAAAGTGATAAAGGTAGCGCAGATCGGACAGATCGGATTCCAGGATGATATCCTTGGCAAAAGACATTGCCGTATCCAGTAACTCCCGGGTTCTTGCCTCAACTAAAATGTCACAATAATCATACATGAAATCATAAATAGCCCTCATAACATCCTTATAAGTGTATTCATCCTCTTCTTCAAAATAATTATAGACCTCGATCAGAAGCTCCAGGTAAATCGTTAGCTCATATAATCTGTTCTCAAAGGAATATACAATAATTCCGCGAAGCTCCGTCATCAGGAATGCAAGAAGCTTCCCGAACTTGTCTCCAAGCTGCTCACAGGCATATTCCGGATTCGCGTAGCTATAGTGATAATTATCACCGGCAATATCGTTATATAGTGCCTGATTCAGACTTTCCAATTCACTCAGGGAAAGTCCCGTAAGCTTATCATCCTCCATCAACGTAACCACATTCTTCACGAGCCGGACAAAAGCCGCAGCCTTCTGAAAATAAGGCTGAAAACGCATGCTTACTGTCTCTTCCTTTTCCATTAATGCAATTCGTTCCATGGCAAGCTCATATCTCTCCCGGATTGCATCATTCTCTTCTTTCATTAATTGACTATATTTCATACGTAACCTCCAATTTATTGATTAATCAGATTTCCTTTGTTGACCTGATTATTATTCTGGCTTACTGGTATTTCAAGATGGGCTCGGAGCCCACATGGGTTACCTCCTGGCGCTTTATAAAGCAATCCCAATAATGTATATGACCAGAAGCAGTATCGTCATAATTCCGTTCAGCACCGCTCCGATGATCGGAAACCGGTAAAAGATATCTTTTTTCTTAAAGGCTTTGTAGGATAATACAAACCCGAATACTGCGAATCCAAATAATAAAATTCCAAGGAATCCAAGTATCATCCCGCCTTTCCCGCCTGCTACTCCGGATAGAATGCTTAAGACAAGAAAGCCAAGAATAACGAAAGCACCGATGACCGTTGACAGAATCCCCATTTTCGTATGGCGTCTGCCGGAAAAATGTATCATTTCTTTATTACGTTTCCAAAACATCATATTTCCTCCAAATCCTTTTCTGATGCTGCCTGCAACAGTTATTCCTGGATTTTCATATTAATATTCGAATAATGCTAATGTTCCTTTCATGGAAGCATTAAGTTCGTCCTTTTTTACGTGTCGGCTTCTTCGTGTTCTTCCCAGAATGAAGCTTCTTCAGGAATACAGAAAAGATCTTATAGGCAATATACCCTAAGATGCCGCCCACCGTATTCATCAGCATATCATCCACATCAAAAATACCGACCTTAAATATCAGCTGAATCAATTCAATGGAAAAACTGAAAAGGATACTCAAAAATGTTACATAGAAGAACCTACGGTACTTCATATTCAGCATCGGAAGCATAAAGCCAAAGGGGGTAAAAGCCAGGATATTACCAAGAATATTAACCACAAAGCTCTCAATACCCAACTGCTTCCGATAAGTGATAAAGCGTTTAATTTCCTTAAAAAGCACTAGATTATACCGGTATTCTCTGAATACATGCTCTCTTCCGTAATGTTCGCTGAAAAATAAAAAATAGAATAATAAAATAATATATAAATAAAACAAAAGCCACCCGGCTTTAGTTAAATGCGAATTTTTCTGTACCTTCAAATCTCTTCTCCATATCCTATATTTTCTAAATATACTATCCCTAACACTTGAAAATATGCATATATCCTGCCGATAAGACTTCAATTATTAGTGAAAACTGCCGTCTGAAAATTACATCATTATATAATTCTGGCAAGCCCTGCTTACCACGAATATTATTATAAAACAAATCCAAATCCTAGTAAAGCATAATAAGGGTACAAATACGAATAATACTGCCTGTATATTGGAAAGGATATCGGTTATAAAGCATTTTATGGATTTTTTGGCAGCTATGGAGTAGAATGAAAGGTAGGAAACTACTGCTGATATACATTTGGAAAGGATTTCAGGTGAAGCTTATGAAGACATTTGAGGAATTATATTATGAGGTTTTGATCCGGACTCTGAAGGAAAAGGATACTAGCTTTCTTGAAAAATTGGAGCTTTATGATACCCACCAGCTTGATTGTCTATTGCATCCCGAAAAGCATCCGATCGTATGGAATACCTGCGATTGTGAATGTAAGGAGGATGACCGTAACTGTATGAAGGTATGCCCCTTCCATGCAATTCATCCCGGAGAATCCGGCGAAATGGTTATCGATGAGGAACAATGTGTCGGATGTGCCATGTGCATCCAGGAATGCCGCGCTAAGAACTTAACGACAAGTAAGGATGTTATACCGGCACTTCAGGCAATCCGTTCTCATAAGGGTTTAGTATATGCCCTGGTTGCTCCGGCCTTCTTAGGTCAGTTCAGCAGTGATGTAACTCCAGGTAAGCTCCGTAGTGCGCTAAAAGCCGTTGGTTTTGACGGAATGATTGAAGTTGCCCTGTTTGCAGATATCTTAACTCTTAAGGAAGCCCTGGAATTTGACAAAAACATTCTGACAGAAAAGGATTATCAGCTTACCAGCTGCTGCTGTCCGATGTGGATTGCCATGATACGTAAGATATACAAGGAGCTGGTGCCGCATGTTCCTCCGGCAGTATCACCGATGATCGCCAGTGGACGGGCCGTTAAAGTAATGCATCCCGATGCACTTACCATCTTTATCGGACCCTGCCTCGCCAAGAAGGCAGAAGCCAAAGAAAAAGATGTTGCAGGCGCTGTAGATTTCGTTTTGACCTTCCAGGAGATTCAGGATATTTTTAACGTTATGGAAGTAGACCCTGCGAAAATGGAGGAAAGTGAAAAGGATCATTCCTCTCGCGCCGGAAGAATCTATGCTCATACCGGAGGGGTCAGTGAAGCTGTAAGTGAAACACTGAAACGGTTAAATCCTAACCGTAAAATCACGATCCATACCCAGCAAGCGGATGGCGTACCTGCCTGCAAGGCAATGATCAATGACCTTCTATCCGGTAATACAACCGCAAACTTTTTTGAAGGTATGGGCTGTGTCGGTGGCTGCGTCGGTGGTCCAAGAGTGTTAATACCCCATGAGAAAGGGCGAGTTCATGTTGAGGAATACGGAGCGGCGGCTCCATACCCAACTCCGATTGATAATCCTTATGTTATTGAGCTTCTGCACCGTCTTGGCCTGGACACTGTCGAAAGCCTCCTGGAAAAAAGCGAAATCTTCACCAGGGATTTTGGTGATCCCTCGAATAGCAGTATTCGGATATCCGAGGATAAATCCTCTGTACTGTAACTAAAGTTTATCAGTGTAAATATGCTGTTTTAATATCTATACAAATCAAGGGAGCTGTTAATCTAATCATTAACAGCTCCCTTGATATTAAATTACATACTTTATTTTATTACTTGGCCTTATTACTTGGCCTTATTTCTTAGCCTTATTACTTGGCCTTATTTCTTGGCCTTATTTCTTGGCCTTATTTCTTGGCTTTACTTCTTGGCCTTACTTCTTGGCCTTATTTCTTAGCCTTATTCGTGGCTTTATTTCTTTAATTTTATTTCATGATTACTACTTGTTTCACTAATTGTTCTGTCCGATCAGCTTATCATTTTCAAGGATATGATGAACTAACCAATCATTTAAGAAGTCCAACAGCTCCAGGATAACTCCTCTTTGATTTACATCAATCTCATCGAAATTATAGCCTGCTATTTTTTCGGTGAATTCATCATGCTCTACCTTGTGTGAAATCAGCTTCTTGTAGCGTATACTCATCATATACTCTTCTTCATGTTGAAAATGTACTACTGCATAATCAGCCAGTTCCTTCAGAATATGTACGATATAATCATATTTATCCGGAATGAAATCATCCATCAGGGTTTCATAAGCTCTGTCAGCAATCTCAAACAATTTCACGTGCTCTTTGTCAATACTCTCAATTCCAGTTCTGAATTCTTCTTTAAACTCGTACATTCATTTCCTCCTTCGTTTATCCTATGGTAATCGCATTCATATAGCTCAATCCATGTTAATAAATACCAGAGTTTTCTAATAGGTAGCCAGCGCCATGAGTGATGATGGCATAGCCGATACTGTGTTACCACTCAAGTCCTTAATGTTATTGCTTAAAATATCAATCCTTAGCCAGCTATTTACACTTGGTATGGATGACAAGTTGATATATACCGCATTTCCGTTAACAGAGACCGTACAAGGAATTTCAATTGTAGTTGATGCATAATATACCTTAACTGTCATGGTTCCCTGGATCGCTTCACTGAAATTCAATCTGATAACACTCTTCGTGGTACTGTCGAATACTGCCGGGTCAATAAAGGTAGGCTTCTTATTATCCTTCAAGGTAACTGTTGTCGAATAAGAAGTAATTGCGGAATAGCTGTTATTATATCCTTTTACTCCGGTGATGGTTACCGGTCTTGCTACCTCTACCTCAATAGAGCCATCGGCTACCGTAAGAACAACGGTAGCTCCTGTTGATGTATTCTCAGTTAATGAAGCCTTAATGATGGTTAATCCGGTAATCTTATAATTGCTGATGGTTTCAGCAGAAACCTTATCCAGCTTATATAAGAATTTCAGACTGATTTCACTCAGGTTCGTTGATGACTGTGTAATGGAATACGGTCCGGGAAGCTCGGATAAAGTACCGCCGGTATTCGTGATCACCATTGCCCTGGAGAGGCTCGGGTTCTTGAAGTTATCCGTTACAAAGTACTGATCGAGTGTAAAGGTATAGGTTCCCAACAGCGTAGCACCTGTTAACTGTAACTTAATAATATTGTTGCCGTCGGTATGTGAAATCTTGGTATAGCTAATATTCGTGTTCGGTTTTATATCGTCCGTAACGGAGGTAAAGGTTGAACTAAAGATACCTGTTGATGACGTAAGGTTAACATCTTTGTTGTAAGTCAGAGTCAGGATTCCCTTATCTGCGTCATAGCTGCTTGCTGTCAGGTAAGGACTTGTCTTATCAACAGAGAAGTCAATATAAAAATCCGTCATCTTATTAGCTGATGTATCCGTTGAGATTACATTATAGCTGTTCCAGTAACCAACGGATACCTTCTTCAAACCGGTATAAGAAGCAGCCTGTGCATCCGTCATGGTGTAAGTAACCTTCTTGTTATTCGTCATATCTACGACACCGGAAATAGTAACTCCGCCATCAATCTGCAGTATACCACCGAATTGGAATTGGGTTTGGATTGCACGATCAAAGGTTACGGTTATATTATTGTAGCTGGTTCGTGACACGGTTAATACCCTTGCCTGAGGCTTAGCTGAGGTATCCGTACGCAGATAAGCAAGAATATAAGCATTTGCCGGGATATTACCTGCTTTATCCGTTACTCCGGAGATTACGACAGAGAACAGTTTGCCATAATCAGTTACCGCAATCTTTGACATATTAATGCTGATGGACTTCTTATCATCACTGATTGTATAATTCAATACATTATTCAGCGTGCTGATTGTGGTTGCACTTGCTGTCTCGCCTGTCGTAGATACCAGAGCAGCTCCGGATATCTTCAGGTTCGTGAAATCAAGCGCTTCTGTAAATGCTATTGTTGCGATATATCCGGAATCATCCGTCGTGGTTCCAGCATAACTCGGAGGTGTAACATCTACATAGAAAATCTTCTTGTAATAGGATTCCAGTGCAACACCATCGGTGGTCAGAATAGCACTGCTGAAGTTAATGCCGTAATAACCGCTCAATGCGTTCTTCGAAGTAATCGTAAGCGTCTTCATATCAGTGGAAAGACTTGCTGTCAGAGCACCCGGATCATCCGCCAGAACACCCTTGGTATCCTTACTCATGGTTAATTCGATATTACCGGATAATGTATTGCTTGCGCCGATGACTGTACTTGCATTAACCGCACTGTCGAATACGACCTTAATTTCATTGGTGGATGTAATATCTACACTCTTAACGGTAGCAGTCGGTCCGACTACTTCAATGATGACAGCGTCATTTACAATACTTAAATCCGCTGCCTGCTGTGTAGAAGCCGCTGCTGCAGTCGCTTTCAGGATTACCTTGCCAGCCCTTGTTGCAGTGATACGTCCAGCGCTCGCATCATCGATACGGATACAGGAAGCATCTCCGCCACCGATACTCCAATACACCTTATCTGAGGAATTTGCCGGTACAATCTGGGTGTCGAAATCCATCGTTGAACCGAGGGACATCACATATGCACCATTTACCAGAGACGCATTGGAAATACTGATGTCATCCGCCGGTATTGTAACTGTAACCTTACAGGAAATTGTTTTTGTCTTCTTTGAGGGATAGGTTATCTTGCACTTGATGGTTGCTGTTCCTTTATCCACCGACGTTACGAGTCCCTTGCTTGTAACGGTGGCAATCTTCTCATTTGATGAGGACCAGCTATATGTACTTTTATTGACCTTATCATTAATTTCGATTTGATAGGTCTCGCCCGTCCCCACAATTTCAATGTTTGATTTTGCAAAGGATGGTGTCGCTGCTTTTGCTACAGCTATGTTCAGGTTCCAAAATAACGGAACGATGAGAACAAATGTCATGATCATAGCTATTTTTCTGTTTAGAGACATCTTCATTCTACATTCCTCCTAATAAATCCCTCTTGTATTTTTAAGTCATTAGTAAAGTGTAACATTATGGCTTTATTACCTACAATGGTATCATAACATAAATTTAATGTCAAAATTTTGTCGATTTATTTAATAATTTCTTACATTTTTGGAACCATCTTCTGTTTCTACGGAATGAATTTTTCCATAATGTAATCATCCATGACAAATCCCGAGCCAATATCCGCAATCTGTGTTCCTGCATTCACAAAGCCAAGCTTGTCATACACATGGATGCTATTGTCATTATTACGGTTGACCGTAAGCCAGATCTTTTTCAGATTACGATCAATACAGTACTGCTGCATAAAGCTCAAGGCCTTTCTTGCGTAATCTCTGCCTCTGTACTTTTTATCTACATAAAGCTTACTCAAGAACAGTGCCTCCTGCTCCTCCTTGATAGCAAAATATCCGGCGATACCACCCAGGTTAACCAGTTTATAGTACTGATAGCCTGAACTTTGCATCTGTTCCTTCATGGCTGCTTCGGATTGAAACTTATCAACCATATAATCAACCTGTGCTTTACTGATGATGGAATCATAATGCTCATGCCAGATTTTCTCGGCAAGCTCTGCAACTTCCTGTATCTGCTGCGTAGTAACAACCGGAACGATATCAACGGTGTAGAGGGCTTGTTCCAGTATCGCGGCCGCATCCTTAACGAGCTGCTCACAGGGCCGGGAATGATAATACTGCTCCTTCCTTTTCTGTGGTGTAGTATCTCCGTTATTCATACCATCAAGGCCTAACAGCTCTCTGCAGATGATAGATCCGTTCTGTACTTTAAACTCATTGCTTAATCTTTGTACGACATCATAGTTATATTTCTTACCTTCGTCATCCATTTTCCTGGAGGTTCCGGTCTCAAGGCCTACAATCATGCCCATTCCCGAAACTGCACCGCATACCTCCCGCATCCTGCCGAGACCTCCACCAAAGGAGGCGGAAAGCCTCAAGGCCATATCCTGATTCATACCGTATAAATCACTGAAGGCTTCGAATACGGATTGAGAACAATTGTAACCATCCTTAAAAAGCTTCTCAGCCTCTTCCACTCTGTTTTTCATATCAAACTCCAATCCGCCGTTCTGCCACGGTGTTAACACTAATCCTTATCATCCTGATGATAAGAATTATGAACCACATGAAAATATCTTTTATGCATTCATCACTATATCTTCTTGGTATCGTAAACCGGACGTCTGTTGAATACCCTGTCCCTGGAGGACACCAGCAGGTATACCTTCTCAACCTGATAAGCAAATTCCTGCGTTGAATACTTCTGCACTTTTTCCACTGCATTCTCACTGTATTTCGTCAGCTTGTCATTAAAAAGTACCTGGTCCAGTCCATAATACAAGCCTTCGCTATCGGTAAAGGAATAGCCGTTCCAGCCAACTTCCAGAATATCCTCCAGACATTTATCCTCCCTTGCTACGACCGGGAGGGCGGAAGCCATTGCTTCAATATAAGTGAGACCCTGCGTCTCGCTCTTTGATGCACTGACAAACACATCGCCCAGACGGTAATACAAGCCTATGATATCCCAGGGCTGGGCGCCGGTAAATACAAACCGGTCTGTAAGTCCATTCTGCTTTACCAGCTCCTGAATCTTCTCCAGTGCCGGTCCGCTGCCAACGATTACAAACTTCACTTTCTCCCTGGTCTTCATATAATCGGGCATTGCGCTCACGATTTCTTCAATATTCTTCTCCTGGGATACACGCCCGATGTAGATCATGACCTTTTCATCGGGCTTAATTTTGAACTTCTGCTTTAAGCTTTTGATATCCTCCTCCGGATATTTGGCTTTATCAAATTTACTGAGATCAATTCCTGTTGGAACAACGGAGATATCCTTGTGGACACTGTAGGTCATCAGCAGTTCCTTCGTCTTCTCCGTCGGAACGATTACCTGCTCCGCCGTATTGCAGACAACCTTTGAATAGGTTCTTGCAAAGGCCTTGGCTCTCCGGTCAAGTGCCTTAAAATGCGTCAGATAATGGGTATAATCCTCATAGATCGTATGGTAAGTATGCACAATCGGTATTTTTAATTCCCTTGCCATAATTCGTCCAAAAATACCTAATGAAAATTCTGTATTGGTATGAATAATGTCTAGATTCAATTTTTTAATGATATGGGCCAGCTTTGGCTGATAAAACAATCCTACTCTCCGCTCCGTAATAAAAATGAAGGGGATACTGGGAACACGAAATACATTGTATTCATGCTCCGGTGCGCCGGGCGTGGTTGTAGTAAAGACATAGACATTATGCTCTCTTTTCTCAAGCTCATTTTTCAAAGTGTATACTGAAGTAGCCACTCCGTTGATCTCGGGATAATAGGTCTCTGTAAATAAGCCTATATTCATTGTAATTTCCTACCTTTCCCTAAAATGTATTAACCTCACAACCTATTTCATCATAAAATATTCTTAGATAAATGTAAAGGTAATATTAGTAAATAAGCAGTATTTATACATAATTTACGATTAGCAAATTTTACAAGTTTATAGAACTTTTACTTTATTTTTTGCTAAAACCGAATTATAATAAAATAATGGTATATAATTATTAATAAAAATGGAAAGGAAGACTCAGCTTATGAAAAAGTTTGGAAAGTTTATATTCGGTACTGTCGCTGTAGCGTCCGTAGCAGCTGGTGCCTATTATCTCTATAAGACCTATATTAAGAAGGATTCAACCGACGATTTCGATGATTTTGAAGATGATTTCGAGGATTTCGATACCGATGAGGATTCTGAAGCAGAATCCAGAGAATATGTAACTATTAATATGGTACCGGAGAATACGTCGACCGAGGCATCTAAGGAGTTTATTTCCCTCGATAAGCAGATAGTCGAAGACGACGAAGATGAGCAGTAATTATCGGGATGTTACGTCTGGCATAAGAGAATGAAAGTGTCAGCCGGTTCGAGTACGCGCTCTATTTTTACAAGTAAACTTGTATATGCTCGCTTTGCTAACTCGCATATAAAAAGGTTCTTATAAAGCACGCCTGATTGACGGCTTTGTAAGAACCTTTTCTTATTCCTAACGTTATTTACTGTATTTTGCGATAAAAGCCTGCAGATTCTGTGTCAAAAGAGCACTGTCTGCTACATCATAGCTGCTGACGCTTGATACATCCTTATCTGAATAGCTTACGGTAATATGTTCACCGATGGACATAACATAGGTTGCACTCATCTGCGGATCGTTTATTTCCACGGAATAATTCTGATCTGCTGATGTTTTTGAGCTGTAAGTGAATTGATGTTTGTCCATAATAGAATAGAAATCTGCAATCTGCGTCTGGTCGGTAAGGGTGATCGAGGTACCGCTTACTACGTCCGTAATTTTGATATATTCCGCTTTCTCCGGTTCCGGTAAGAAAATATCCCGGAAAGTCAGCGTTGTATTACCTGCTATACCTAGGATAGCTGTCGGCTGTACAGCCAGAGAAGCAGCTATATCGGAAGAAGCCGTACTGTCTGCTGTACCTGTGACTGCCGGAGCAGTGGCTGTCATTGCTCTATCCGCAGCGATGCCATAGGTGGCAGAACTATCTGCTGCCGAGGAAGCTGATGTATCTGCAGAACCTGTATTACCTGCTTCATCACTACCTAACGCAGTGTCTGCTTCAACAGTGAACTGCGTCGTTGTCTCCGGTGTGGAATCAGTAGAAGTATTCTGGGATGTTTCCCCATCTGCAGCACCAGCTGATGTGGCGTCATTTGTTGTATTCTCGTCCGTTTTGGCAGTTGCATTACTCGATTCTGAAGGCGCTGATAAAGCTGCGCTTCCATCTGTAGTACCTTCTGCAGCAGTATTAGCTGTACTGTCTTCTGCTACCAGGGAATTTGCACTAAAGTTTGCATCTTTCTTACTGAAAAGCCCACCGTTACTTAAAAAGCTGTAGCCTGCGGCTACCACGACAACTGCTGCCGCGACACCTGCAAAGCCACGGATATATCTGTTCCATGGAATAACTTTCTTCGTTACACTCTTTGAGCCTGCCTGACTTTCCTCAGCCGGCTGCCCTGCTGTCTGCTTTTTAATCGCTTCCAGCGTTCTATTAATTAAATCCTCTGAAACACTGATTCCACTTAATTCAAGAGAAGTGTCCAGATGTGATCGGATATTCATGTCATCAATTTCAATATTTTCATTCTTTTTATCGTTATAACTCATCTGAAACCCTCCCTTCCAATAAAGATTTTAGTTTCTGCCGTGCCCTTGATAGCCGGCTTTTGGTGGTTCCTTCCGCAATGTTTAAGGCCTGCGCGGCTTCTGTGATCGTCATATCATGATAGTATACACAAAGTACGACATCCTTATATTTTGCCGGTAGTGAAAGAACTGACTTCTTGATCAATTCCTTCGTATCCTTTTTTTCAACATCATCGTAATCCGTATCACTTATGATTGCGTCCTCCTGATATTCCATCATAGGAACAACCCTTCTGCTGTAGGCACTCTTCAGATAATCCTTACAGGTGTTGATGGTGATCCTGATAATCCAAGTCTTAATGCTTGAGTTTCCTTCAAAAGTAGAAAGCTTTTGATTTACTTTAATGAATACATCTTGAAAAATGTCTTCTGCCGTATGAATATCTTTGACATACATATACGCCGTTCGCAGCACATCATTGCCATATTGTCGTATCAATGTTTCTATGTCATAAGCAGGCAATTTTTCCAAGAGGTCATTTTGCATATCCTTCTGCATCCTTTTATCCCCCTATATTAACCCTTTTATCCACTGTCTCGTTCTTTTGCATACGATACTGAAGCTTCAATTTGATTTATCAGCTTCGTTCAACATAGTATAGTATACATGGACTGGCAGATGATGTAAATGATAAAATGGATGCAACATATTCCTTCTTTCTATCTATTAGACGCGTGTAATCAAAGAAGTGTTCCATAAAATAAGCTGGAATATACATGAAAATAAATACCAAAAATTCATGTATATTCCAGCTGCTATTTCACTTATCTATTTTAATCCATTTTCCTTTCAAAGGTCATACGGTATAAACCTGCATAGATGCCATCCAATTCCAAAAGCTCCTCGTGGGTTCCGGTTTCCTTAATACCATCCTCCGTAAGTACCAAAATCTTCTTAGCATTTTTAATGGTCGAAAGCCGGTGCGCAATTACAAAGGTAGTTCTGTTCTTCGCCAGCTTCTCCAGGGAATCCTGTACCACCTTTTCACTTTCATTATCCAGGGAGGAGGTAGCTTCATCAAAGATAAGGATTGGAGGATTTTTAAGAAATACTCTGGCAATGCTTAATCTTTGCTTCTGTCCGCCGGATAGCTTTATGCCTCGTTGGCCTATGTAAGAGTTATAATTATCGGGAAGCTCCATGATAAAATCATGGGCATTCGCATTCCTGGCAGCTTCGATCACTTCTTCCTCAGTGGCATCGAGGAAACCATATTTGATATTATCCATTACCGTACCTGCAAACAGATAGACATCCTGCTGCACAATTCCGATATTCTTTCTCAGGGAATGCAGGGTAATGTCCCTGATATCTTTACCGTCGATTGTAATACTTCCTTCCGACACCTCATAAAATCTTGGAATCAGACTGCACATCGTTGTCTTTCCAACACCCGAGGAACCAACCAGCGCCATGTAGTCCCCGGCTTCCACCTTAAGATTGATATTACGGAATACATCAGAAGCAGTTTCATTGTATTTAAAAGCTACTTCCTTGAATTCAATCTCACCTTGTACATCCTTTAAAATTACAGCATCCTTTTTATCAACGATGTCCGGAAGGATATCCAGTATATCGCAGAAGCGTTCAAAGCCGGTCATTCCGTTCTGGAAGGTCTCCGTGAAATTAATCAGCTTCCTGACCGGCTCGATCAGAGTATTTATGTATAATAGAAAGGTTAATAAGTCATTTACCGTAATGATGCTCTTCGCTATAAAGAGGCTTCCGCCGGCAATCATGGAGACATTAATCAGCGCTGTGAAGAACGTAAGCCCCGAATGAAAGCCCGCCATACACCAATAACTATGTCTCTTGCTTTCTACGAAGCGGGAATTGCCCTCGTGGAACTTCTCTATTTCCGTACCTTCATTGGCAAAGGATTTGACAGCCCGGATCCCGGAAAGGTTATCTTCGATCTGGGCATTAATTTCTGCTATCCGCTCCCGATTTTTGCGAAATGCACGGCTCATCCTGCCTCTCATATGGTTTGCAAAGACAAACATAAAAGGCAGAAAAGCAAATATCAGCAGGGTAAGAGGAACATTTATCCCTAATAAAATTAGAAAGGCACCAACGCCTTTGATGATTGAAATAACAATATCCTCCGGGCCATGATGGCATAACTCCGAGATATCAAATAAATCACTGGTGATTCGGGACATGAGCTGTCCGGTCTTCTGATTGTCATAGAAATTAAAGGACAGCTTCTGATAATGCTCGAACAGGTCATTGCGCATATCATATTCCATCTTGGCGCCCATGATATGTCCTTTATAGGCGATAAAAAAGTTACTGATGTATTCCAGCAGCGCAAGCCCCAGCATCACAAAAAGAAGCTGGACTATGATCGGGACCGCTTCCGATAGCTTCGTATTTACCAATACATGATTGGTTATGTACCGGACAATCATCGGGTAGACCAAGGAAATCGCTGCTGCCACCAGTGCAAAGAACATATCCGCAAGGAATAGTCTCAGATACGGTTTGTAGTAAGATAATAACCTCTTTGTTTTCATCCTATCTCTCCTTTTTGTGTTGATTTAGTGAATGTATGGAATGGTTATATCAGCATCACATAACCGCTTCCATTTATAGAATAATTTAGATAATATAATCCTTTTTTAAATTATGCAAGTAGAAAGCATAAATATATATCATAAATTCTTAACTTAATCTTACTCGCTCTCAAGTTCCTACTGCTCACCCGCTGAAATGCTCGGGCAAAAGCGAACATATATTTGTGAACATATGTTTACATTTATGGGTAAATATGGTATGATGTCCCATATCAGTAAATCAGCTGTAAATCAGCTTCAACTATAATAATTATATCAGGGGACATCTATGAGTGAATATATTGAGATAACAGGAGCCAGGATACATAATCTAAAAAATGTGGACATAAAAATTCCCAAGAATAAACTTACTGTGATTACCGGCGTATCAGGCAGCGGTAAATCCAGTCTTGCTTTTGATACACTTTATGAAGAAGGAAAAAGAAGATATCTGATGTTTTCCGGAACTCAATTTATGGTGGATGGTGTGAATCACTTCGATAGTATCCATGGACTCTCACCTACGATAGCTGTGGAGCAGAGAATTATCAGACAATCAAATCCGAGAAGTACTGTTGGCACAAGGACAAAGATCACTAATATGTTAGCAGCTTTTATGGCTACCTATGGAACGATTGATCCAAAATATGATGATGGTTATCCTCTTGCCATGGAGATGTTTCA
>DATMUM010000042.1:0-2669 GCA_035564175.1 Mobilitalea sp. | reverse complement strand
CACGGGTATCACCATCAAGCTTGGTAAGAATAACACCGTCAATCGATAATTTCTCATTAAAGGTTTCAGATACGTTTACAGCATCCTGACCTGTCATAGCATCGACAACCAGTACCGTCTGATGTACGGTCATATTTGCTTTGATTTCGTGGAGCTCCTCCATCATTCCTTCATCTATATGAAGACGGCCGGCGGTATCTAAGATTACGACATTGAAGCCGTTTTTCGCAGCATGCTCCATAGCTGCTTTAGCAATATTTAAAGGTTTATGCTTATCTCCCATGGAAAATACGCTTACACCCTGTTTATCTCCATTAATCTGTAACTGCTCGATCGCTGCCGGACGATAAATATCGCAAGCCACAAGCAGAGGCTTTCTACCTTTTGATTTTAATTTACCGGCAAGTTTTGCAACTGTCGTTGTTTTACCGGCTCCCTGAAGACCGCACATCATGATGACGGTTATCTCGCTAGAAGGTTTCAATTGAATCTCAACGGTCTGATCACCAAGAAGGTGAACCATTTCTTCATTAACGATTTTGATTACCATCTGACCGGGAGTAAGGCTGGTTAGAACGTCCTGACCGATAGCACGTTCCTGTATTGTATTAATAAAGTTCTTAACAACCTTAAAATTAACGTCCGCTTCCAGTAAAGCCATCTTTACTTCCTTAAGAGCTGTTTTTACATCAGCCTCGGAAAGGCGACCTTTTCCCTTTAAGCTTTTAAATATATTTTGCAGTTTATCTGATAGGTTTTCAAATGCCATATATTATAGCTCCTTTAAAATATCATCTGCCAAGGTTTCGATTTCACTAATTCTTTCTAAGTGTCCGGATTGTGCTGTGGCAGCAACGATTTCCTTCATTTTGCCCAGCGCTTCTTTAATATTCTGAAATTTACGGACCAGGGATAAACGGTCTTCATAACCTTTAAGTTCCTGGCTGCAGCGTTTTACGATATCATAAATACCCTGTCTGCTGATCCCCTGCTCCTGTGCTATCTCACTAAGGGAAAGGTCATTTAAGACGTAATCTTCAAAAACCTGCTTCTTATGCTCATTTAGCAGTTCGCCATAAAAATCATATAGAATGGATAGTTGAACGATTTCATCCAGTTTTTCAATCTGGGGACTTTTCTGATTCATAAAACACCACCTGTAAAGGAATTTTCTTTACAGGTGGTAGTATACCGAAAACATCTTGGTTTGTCAAGAGATTTCGCATAATATTTATATGTTTCTTTAACATAATATCGTTTCTTTTAAAAAAACGTTTTGCAATAAAGTATAGAATTTCTCTGTATCAATCGGTTTTGCAATGTGCTGATTCATACCGTTAGACAATGCTAAAGTAATATCCTCAGGATCAGCATCTGCTGACATTGCGATGATGTATATACTTTTCGCATCAGGATGCTCCGATTCACGGATCACTTTCGTAGCTTCATAACCATTCAGTCCGGGCATCTGAACATCCATAAGAATTGCATCATAATATCCATGAGCTGAGGATAGGAAAAGCTTATAAGCATCTTCTCCATTCGCAGCTGTTTCAACGGATATCTTTAAGTATTTAAGAAGCTCGCAGGTTATCTCCAGATTAATCTTATTATCCTCAACTACCAAAAACCGGTGGTTTGGCAATTCGGGTATCATACTTTTTGCAATTTCATGATCCTCAGATTTATTAATAGAATCTTCAGGTAAATCAAAAATGATATCGATCGTGATGGTGGTACCGACTCCAAGTTTACTTGCAACATGGATAGTTCCTCCCATGAGCGTAACAAGATTCTTCGCGATTGACATTCCAAGTCCGCTTCCTCCATACTTTTTGGCAATTGTACCATCCTCCTGCTCAAACGGAATAAAGATTCGTTCAATATATTCTTCACTCATACCTTTGCCGTTATCGGAAATAGTGAAACGGAATAATGCTTTATCACTCATTTTCTTCAATTCTACTACTTCAACACTGATCTTGCCACCCTGTGGTGTAAACTTTAATGAATTTGAGATGCAGTTGCTTAAAATCTGATTCAGACGTAAGGTATCGCCGAGCAGGCAATCGTCAATGATGTTGGATATTGTAATACTAAAATTCTGCTGGTTTATCTCGGCCTGCGTACCAATGATTGCTGCAAAAGAATTTAAGAATTCGCTTAATTGAAATCTTTCTTTTGTAATAAGCATCTTATCACTGTCCATCTTGGCCATATCCAGTATATTGTTTAATAACGTTAATAAATTCTTGGAGGAGGAGGTAATTTTCTTTAGACAGTCGTCAACTCTTTCCTTATGTTCAATACAATTCGAAGCTATCTGGGCCATACCGATTACAGCATTAATGGGAGTCCGGATTTCATGGCTGATATGGGAGAGAAATTCCTTCTTTGCTTCATTTGTCTTTTGGGCGTTTAATAATGTATCGTATAAGACCTTTTGCGATTGCTTTTCTTTTGTTAGATCGGAAATGGAACAGACATATCGGACAACATTGCCGTTATTGATGATTGGATAGACTCGAATTAACAGCCAACATAGCTGATTCGTTCTGGGGTGTAACAGTTCGAATTCTAAATTAAAGTTGCTGCTTCTTATATCGGTACTAAATATCTTTATGAAGGTTTCACTGATTTTGGCGTCTAGATAATTAAATATAACATTA
>DATMUM010000041.1:0-2341 GCA_035564175.1 Mobilitalea sp. | reverse complement strand
TTGATATAGACTTTGCTATGGATATATTCTCTAGTGGCAGAAAAAAGGCATTAGAACTATTTGAGAAGTATATGAATGAACCAAATGAAGATAAAGGCCTGGAGATTGAGGAAATGACCAGGATAACAGACAGTGAAATACGCGAACATTTAGCTTGTATTGGGATATCAAATATTAGTGATTTGCAGCATCTGGAAAAAGCAAAAAGGGATGAAATAATTAGATCATTTAAGTCAATAAATGGGATTTCGGTGAGGCAGTTATCAAGGGTAACGGGAATATCGAAGAGCGTTATCGATAGGGCTTAGGGAGAGGGAACATAAACTGATGATGTATTTTAAATGATAAATGGGACGATGAACCTGTCCCTGGTGATTGATCCTGAAGTAGGGAAACTTAACGATCCAACAAAATTCTCGTTCAAATATGAGTATGACCAATTTAATCAAAAAACAAAGGAAACAGATGCATTAGGGCATTCTAAAGTTTATAAATATTATCTTGATGGAAATCTCCAGAATGTAACAGATCCATTACAAAATAGCACTGAGTATACGTATGATAAAAATGGTAATATGCTATCAATGAAGGATGGAAGAGGAAAGATAACAAGTTACCAGTACGGAGCATTTGGAATACTTTTATCAAATACCGATGCTGAAACAAAAGCTATAGGTTACAAGTATGACCTTGCATTAAATAAGGCTCAAATGATAGATAGAAATGGCAATGAAACCTTATTTACCTATGATTCAAGGAATTTGCTTCTGTCGAGAGGAGTTACACAGACCGGAGATTCTGTCAGCTATAGTTATAACGAAGTTGGTAATATTTCAAATATGACAGATGCTTCAGGTGCGAGTGCATACAGCTATGATACGGCAGAAAGATTATCAGGTATAAGTAAAAACGGAGTGCCTCAGATAGGCTATACTTACGATGAGGTAGGGAATATATCAACTGTTACAGACAAGAAAGGGTTTGTTACAACCTATACATATGACAAATCCAACAGGATGATTTTAGTGAGCTATACAGTAGCAGGAAAAAGAAAGACAACGAAGTACGGTTATGATTTAAATGGAAATAGGCAATGCATATTGTATGAAGGCGAAGTAATGGAACAGTATGATTACGATAAAAATAACAGACTGACTAAACTTATAAATATAAGACCGGATATGAGTACTATATCGTGTTATATTTATACATACGATCTTGCGGGCAATCAAACATCAAAACAAGACAGCCGCGACAGCACTACAAATTATAAATATGATGCTGATGGCAGAGTATTACAAGTAGAAATGCCAGGTAAAACGACTGTGTATGATTATGATGCAGTGGGTAACAGGTGGTCCCTAAATGAAACATATACATCTGAACAGAGCAGCGGATATCAAAAAAATCAGAGTGAAGTGAAATATAATGTAAAGAGCAGTGAATATGTGTATTCTGATTCAAATATGCTGCAAATGGTTGTAGAGCATATGAAGGACCTTAATGGAAACGAAGTATTGAAAAAAACAATGAACTACTGGTATGATTATAATGGTAATCAGATATCCCAGACATCAGAATTTGAAACTGATGCAAATTCCGATGCTAAAGAAGAATTAGATTTAGCAGTAAATGATAATACAAATGCTTCGTTCTCTGATGACAATATTGAAACAGGAGAGTATAGCTATGACGGTTTCAACAGGTTGGTCAAGGTTGATACAACAAAAGGCAGTGCAAGGACGATTACTGAGTTTTTATATGATGGTTCTGATCTTAGAGTAAGAAAAACGGTAAAAAAATCGGCTTCGGGGTATACGCCAGAAGTAACGAATTACCAATACGACAGACAGAATGTAATACTGGAAACGGATGCTTCAGACAATGTAAAAACCAGGTATGTAAGAGGCAATACTTACATAGCTCGTATCGGTTCAGATGGTACACATTCATACTTCCTGTTTAATGGCCATGGAGATGTGGTGCAAACTGTAAGTGAAACTGGATATGTAGAAGACAATTTTGATTATGATATATTTGGCAATCCTATATTAACTTACGATCGCTGGTATTCATGTGCCATCAGGTATGCAGGTGAATTCTACGATACAGAAACAGGGCTCTATTATCTGAGAGCAAGGTACTATGACAGTTATGTCGGGAGGTTTATCAGTGAGGATGCGTATGCGGGGAATCCTAATGATCCGCTTAGTTTGAATTTGTATACTTATTGTCATAATAATCCGATAGCTTATACAGACCCTACAGGACACTATATAAAAGGTGATGAATACTTTTCTGCAAAAGTACAAACAACTTTAGCCTATTATGGGCAAAAATA
>DATMUM010000040.1:0-8464 GCA_035564175.1 Mobilitalea sp. | reverse complement strand
TGAATGCATAGAATATGCTGATGGAGGCTCCGGCAAGTGCTGCAATTCTGTATTGGAAACCTTCCGCAGCCTTAATCCGAAAGACGGACAGATAAGCTTTATATGAATGAAATATGGTCTCTGGTTTTTTCATGAAGCTCTGTGAGGTATGATTCAGTTTGTAAGGCATTTACTACTTTCCCGTCCTTTCTATCATTTTCCAGCCGCTCATCAATTGTAGCTGATTAAAGCCATTCTGTAAAATAGGCGGAATTCGCTGATATGGGACGGCAATACGTGGTATCCATGTTACTCATTATTTCTGGTTTTTTCTTAGTTTTTCTTGACAAAATGGAATTTGCAGGTTATGATATATATACAATTTCTAGTAAAAAACACACAGGTTTTCTACTCTGTTGTCAAAAATCAATTATGTATCAGATCGGCAGTGGATTTTATCCATTGTCTTTTTTTATTGACCAAAGTTCTATAAAAAACACTTGGTGAATTTGTGTAAATATGGTAATATTATGGAAACAAGAGAGGGTGGTAGCAATATGGCAAATAAAATAACAAATGAGCAGTTAAATCAGATGTGCAATAATGCAAAATCCTACGGTTTCCGGCCAGAACGGCTTTTATTGCTGGATCAAAGACTGGAAGAGTGGTCAAAATCGGATATGACTCCTTCCATAGCCGTAAAGATATTGAGACACGGACAGGAAATATTTGAAGGCGCATATGGAATTAAAGGTCCGGAGCATGGGGAAGGTTCTCTTACATCAGATACAATTTTTCCGATCTGCTCCATAACAAAACCGGTAATTAGTACACTGTTAGCGATTATGCAGGAGGAAGGCCTGGTGGATCTTAATCACCCGGTGCGGCAATATATACCTGAGTTCACAGGGGATACGAATAATGAAGTCCGGATATGGCATCTATTAACTCATACCAGCGGTATTATCGATGATGACCAGGACAAGAATTTCGGTAAATATGTAAAGGAGACCCTTGGACTTGAGCTGCCGGAGGACGAGGCTCCGGATGAAATCTGGGATGAAGCGATGTTAAAAATCCGGGACAAGATGGGATCTGCTAAGATGGAAGCCGGTGATCGAATGAGACATGATACCTTTATGAAGGTTTGTCTTTCCGTAGCACCCACCCATAAGCCTCAGAAGGTAATGCAATATTGCAATACAGGCTATCATTTGGCAAAAGAGATAATTGACCGTCTTTCTGGACTACCGATTGATGAATATGCCGGAAAGAAGTTATTTGGGCCGTTAAAGATGAGCGATTCCCATTTCATTTTCCCAAAAGAGAAGCTGTCGAGATATGTTACCAGAGGAGATGAATTTGTAGGAAGTAAGTGGCTGAACCAGCATGTACTTAATTCAGACAGTGGTCCGGGAGGCTTAAAGTCTACGGTACATGACATGACCCGTTTTGGTCAAATGTACTTAAACCAAGGTAAACTCGGTAGTGAGGTTATCTTATCCCCTTATTCCATCCGTGAGATTACCAGTGATCATAATCAAAAATTAGCGGCTGCAGTATATGAGGGAGAAACCTTTGACAGTACCTGGGGACTTGGCTGGAATGTAAGAGGCCGTAAGAAGGATGACAGCGGAATGATCCGGTCTGCCGGTTCCTATGAACATGGCGGATTTGGCTGCTGCAAGCTCTACTGTGATCCGGAGGCCGATGTGGTTGCTGCATATTTTACCGTATGCAAGACGGATACCTATTATAAATCCTCGAATTTCTTCAACATGGTATTAGGCGCATTAGTAGATTAATTATGATAGCTACATAATATTTTCAAAATCCTGCTTGATTTCTTGCATGTTATCTTATAATATATGTATAAAAATGCAGGAGGAACACAATGGATCAGTTTACTAATGTTACAGCAGTGAAGAAAGCAAATGTATATTTTGACGGTAAAGTAACCAGCAGAACTATTATTTTTGAGGATGGAGAGAAGAAGACCCTTGGTATCATGATGCCGGGAGAATATGAATTTGGCACAGGTAAAAAGGAGATTATGGAGATATTAGCAGGAACCCTTGATGTTAAGTTACCGGGAAGCGATGAGTGGGTTACTTACAAGGAGGGACAATCCTTCGAGGTAGCCAGCAATTCCAAATTCCAGTTAGTAGTAAAGGAATTAACGGATTACTGCTGTTCTTATATTACAGAGTAATGTAAATTATATATCTTTCCGGCTATGGAATTACCCAATGGGATAATTGAAAAAAGAACGGTTACAGGCAGTACTTATACTGTTTGTAACCGTTTTAATTTACACGACAGCAAATATGAAAATTAGCATATATGATTGAGAAAATGTGAATGTATACATGAACCGGAGAAACTAGCGAAGCGTGTTTCTTCCGGTTCATGATAAATGATTAACTTGCCAATTAACTTATATACGCGAAAGCATATATGAGCTTGGTGAGCTAACAAGTTTACTTACTTTATGCAAATTGCATATTATTTTACCGGATAGATTACGGTCTGGCCGCCCATGTAAGGCTGAAGGGCTTTAGGAATATTCACAGAACCGTCTGCATTTAAGTTGTTCTCCAGGAATGCGATTAACATACGGGGAGGAGCAACTACGGTATTATTCAGGGTGTGAGCAAAATACTTGCCATCTTCAGCAACAACACGAATCTTAAGACGGCGTGCCTGTGCATCACCTAAGTTGGAGCAGCTGCCGACTTCGAAATATTTCTTCTGTCTTGGAGACCATGCTTCAACATCGACGGATTTAACTTTCAGATCTGCAAGATCACCGGAGCAGCATTCCAAGGTTCTTACCGGGATATCCAGGCTGCGGAACAGATCGACGGTGTTTTGCCAAAGCTTGTCAAACCACATCATACTGTCCTGAGGCTTACAAACCACGATCATTTCCTGTTTCTCGAACTGGTGGATACGATATACGCCTCTTTCCTCTAAACCGTGAGCGCCTTTTTCCTTACGAAAACATGGAGAGTAGCTGGTTAAAGCCTGGGGCAAGGATTCCTCGGGGAGGATCGTATCGATGAATTTACCGATCATGGAATGCTCGCTAGTTCCGATTAAGAATAAATCCTCACCTTCGATTTTATACATCATGGCTTCCATCTCTGCAAAGCTCATAACACCTGTAACAACCTCGCTGCGGATCATGAAAGGCGGGATGCAGTAAGTAAAGCCGCGGTCAATCATGAAATCTCTTGCGTAAGAAATAACAGCGGAGTGGATTCTCGCGATGTTGCCCATTAGATAATAGAAGCCGTTACCTGCAACCTTTCTTGCACTGTCAAGATCAATGCCGTTGAATTTCTCCATAATTTCAGTATGGTAAGGAATTTCAAAATCCGGAACTACCGGTTCGCCGTATTTTTGAACTTCTACATTCTCGCTGTCATCTTTGCCGATGGGAACGCTGGGATCGATAATATTAGGAATGGTCATCATGATCTTCTTAATCTTTTCATCCAGCTCGATTTCCTTAGCTTCAAGCTCAGCAAGACGCTCGGAATCAGCAGTTACCTGCTTCTTGAGTTCTTCTGCCTCCGCTTTCTTACCCTGAGCCATGAAACCGCCGATCTGCTTGCTGATCTTATTTCTCTCAAATCTTAAGTTATCTGCTTCCTGCTTGGCATTTCTGCTTTCCACATCAAGTGCAATAACCTCATCTACGAGAGGCAGCTTGTTGTCCTGGAATTTGTTACGGATATTCTGTTTTACAATCTCAGGGTTTTCCCTGACAAATTTTAAATCTAACATATAATCCTCCATTCTCCGCCGAAGGCGGTTTATAAACTGTGAATATAAAATTAATAAGACACAGTAATGTCTTACAACCGCCATCTTTGGCGGAAATAAAATAATAGACTTTATGTTGGGAGTTGGATTATTTCTTAGAATCAAAAAATCCTCCCATCCCACACATAAAAACATGGGACGAAAGGAATCCGCGTTGCCACCCAAATTGCTGAATTAATTAATTCAGCCACTCGATAGTACGATAAAGGGTACAAACCTTTCGGCTCTTCGCCGACAGCTCCAAAAGTGGAAGGATTCATCTTTTCACCGATTCACACCAACCATCGGCTCTCTGAAGAAAATCATAAATCGTAGCTTTTATCATCGCTGGAAATACCAATATTTTTACTAATTATATAACCGATTATTCTTAATTTCAAGTAGAATCTTTTTAACTTATGCTTCTAGTGTGAATTTAAACATATTCATAAAGAATTCTGGTAGAACTAGAATAAAGAAATTTGGTAGAACAAGAATTCTTGGGAAGAACTACGAAGTACGAAATGTGAAGCTATGTACTCACTCTTGATTGGAAAAGGAATGTCTAAAGCCATTTTACCAGTATTTACACCGTGAAATCTCCTCGCAAAAGAGTTACAATAATATTGTAACAAATTTAATAAATATGTAATAATATTATTTTTTTTTGGAGGCAGCATGAATATAACGCGTAAGATAGCAGTATCTTTAGTTCTAGGAGCTATATTGTTAACTGGTAAAGTAAATGCTGTACAGGCTTATGAGAATCCTGTGGCAGGAATATCAATTTCAGTTGATAATACATATCAGAATACCGATGGCGCGCAGAATAATACAGTAGATAACTCGACGACTAATCTTTCATCAGTAAATGATAATCTGGCGTATGCTAAGGTAGCCAACTACGTGAATATCAGAAAAAGCCCGAGCGCTACAAGTCCTATTCTTGGCAAGTTATATAAAAATACAGCAATAACCATTATCTCAGAAGGGAATGGTTGGGATAAGGTTACTACAGGTACAATAACAGGCTACATATATGCAGATTATCTCATAACAGATGATGCTGCGAAAGAGATTGCGAATTCATTAAGTGCCATCGCATCTAATACGGAAAGCTCGGTTGTATCCTCTACTGACGATGCTTTATCTTCCCTTGGCAGTAATATCGTAGCTTATGCAAAGCAATTCATAGGTAATAGATACATATATGGAGGAACCAGTTTAACGCTTGGAACAGATTGTTCAGGCTTTACTATGTCGATATATGCTCATTTTGGAATTAATTTAACCCGAACTTCAAGGTCACAGGCTTTAAGTGGTACAAAAGTATCAATAAACAACCTTAAGAGCGGGGACCTAGTTTTCTATGCGAAAGGCGGGAGAATTAATCATGTCGCAATCTATATCAGCAATGGGAAAGTAATCAGTGCAAGCAGCCCTAAGACCGGAATCAAAGTATCAAGCTTATATTATAGAACACCTTGTAAGGCAGTAAGATATATTAATTCATGAAAAGGGCCTTTGCAATGAGCAAGCAATGGTGCAAGGGCTAAAGTATACAAGATTAGAAGAGCTAAAAGTTTGGATATATAAATTTTTAGCTCTTCTTTTAACAATAAATATTATACGTTATTAAATATTTGAGGAATAATCTGGTGTTGCTTATTTTTAAGTATTATATTAGAGAAGAAGTTGAAACAAAATGGATTATTGATGGCAATTATGATAATACAATGGAGCTGCGGTTTAAGGCTGCAGACGCAGTTTGTAAAATAGCTATGTGCTTATTAAGTGATGTTTAGTACTACATTATCGTTATATACTTGTACCAAGCTTCTTTTCATGCTATAATTTAAAATCATGGAGGCATAGCTCAGTCGGGAGAGCACTTGCTCGACAAGCAAGGGGTCACTGGTTCGAGTCCAGCTGTCTCCATTTGTTTTATTACAGTCAAGTCTACAAGCTTAATTAAAATCTTTGTCACGCTCATATGAGGTATGTACTGCAAATCTACAAATGGTTCACCTTAATCTATATTTGATTTTATATAGCTTTGCGGTTATTTTATATGTAAGATTTTGTAGCGATACGCCCATTATTTACATAATTTCTACAATTTTTTTTGTACTGGAAAACATACAGTTGTATTGCATATGTAACTTTCTTTAGGAACCATTTTTTTAATGGTTCCTTTTTTAGAAAAAACTTATTATTCAGTTGTAAAAAATAGTATACATGATATAATTTTGGTATTATTTGCAAGATCTGCAATTTGATTAGGTATTTAATCATTCGATAGAATAAATGGTTGTAGAATTCCCTGTATCGATAAGTGAGGTGAGCCAGAAATATAGCATGCTAAGACGATAACTGATTTAAAAAAGAGAGGATAAAGACTATGGAGTATGAAATTATACATTTACCAAAAGAAAAATGGAAGGGTACTATAATTCCAATAAAATATAAAACAGATAAATATTATGATGTTATAGTTAAAAAAACAGATAAAGGATTCGCTATTGAGATAGAAAAGAAAGACTTTGCTGAATCTGTGACTCATACACCGGAAGAATATATAAGAAATTTCCACGATTACAGAAATTAAGATTTCCAGGACAATGGGATTAATTCAATACTTCTGTTAGGGGGATGTTGATTGCATGGAGGAAATAATGGAAGAAAAAGACATAAGAGTGATCTGCATGGAGCATCAATTACAATGCAACAAAATTACCAAAGCTATTGGTAGTTTTGATAAAGAATTGTTTTTTATTGATGATAAATATTTGATACGCACATCAAGGCAATCAATGCTTGATGAACAAAACAAAATTAATCGTATAAAGGATTTGAAGCATGTACCTAAAATTGTACATGCTTCTGACCAAAGCAGCGTAAATAGTAAAATATATTACCTTATACTTGAGTATATACAAGGCTGTGAATTATTTACAAGTTATAATGATCTAAATGATCAAAATATACATGATATAGGAGTTGAGATAGCTAATTTTCTATTTGATCTTCATAATATAAAAGGGGAAAAATATGATATCGGTCATTACGTGCCAATAATACCTGGTTACGATAGGTCGTGGAGATCAGGACATGAGATGTATTGGGATTATATATATAAAGGACTTAAAAATATCCAATTGTCAAATAGCATTCAGGAAATATTGGAACTTAGTAACGAATATATAAACACGAATATTTCAAGCTTGGATTTTGAGAGCGGTCCATCTTTATTACATAATGATTTTCATTTAAAAAATATAATCATTCATAATAATACTTTTTCAGGTGTAATTGACTGGGAGTGTTCACAGTATGGAGAAACTGACTTTGATCTTATACACTTATTGCACTGGTGTTTATTTCCTCCATCAAAAGACTTTGATATGACGCAATTGTTTAACACTATATTGCTTTTATATATGAAGGAAGTTAGTATTCCAATGATTGAAAAAAGATTAACTATTTATTTGTTAGAACATGATTTTATCCAAATATTATGGAGTAATGGGAAAAGAGACGATGAATTTCTTCCAAGAATAAAGTGGTGGGTAAGTGGAAGATTGGAAAAATATATACAAAATCTTAAAGAAAGTTTATAACAAGTCCATAGCTAATTTCGTTTCATAAGGAGTACCACATGTGAAAATGTACATATCAGTGTTCCGCATACGGTTCATAAACAGCCTGCAATACCGTGCTGTTATGCTTGGAGCTATAATGAAAGGATTTGCGTGGGAATTTATGGAAGTATTGGCGTTCTCGGCGCTTTACCGTGCGGGTCAGACAACATTTCCGATGGAGTTTTCGCAAACTGTTTCCTACATATGGATGCAGCAGACGTTAATGGTGCTGTTCTTGGTGGTATTTTCTGACGGTGAAATTTACACGTCCATTGCAAGCGGTTCTATTGCCTATGAGCTCGTCCGCCCAATGGATTTATATGGTCGCTGGTTTTGCCAGTCAGCCGCCAACCGCGTGGCGTTTACAATGCTAAACTGCTTTCCTGTGCTGCTTTTGGCATTTATCATACCAGAGCCTTATAGAATGTCCCTGCCACTTAATATGGGACAGCTTCTCCTGTTTTTGCTGTCGGCGGTGCTTGCATTGTGCGTAGTTGCGGCGTTTGCTATGCTTATGTTTATTTTATTGTTCTATACGCTGTCTCACAGGGGTGTAAGAATCATCGTAACTGCTTTGACGACGTTTTTGTCCGGGGGCGTAATACCTTTGCCGTTTTTTCCGGCTCCGGTTCTTGCCGTTGTTAAGCTGCTTCCGTTTGCGGCGATGCAAAACATGCCGCTTCTTATTTACAGTGGGAATATTGTAGGTGTTGATGCCTTGAAGGGGATCGCCTTTCAATTATTTTGGCTCGCGGCGCTGTTTTTCATCGGACGGCTTACCATGCGCCGCGCCCTGAAAAAAGTAATTGTGCAGGGGGGATAATATGAAGCTGTACTTAAATTTAATAGCCTTGAACCTGAAAAGCAAGATGCAGTATAAAGTATCTTTATTTTTAGCAACACTGGGACAGTTTATCACAGCGTTTACGTCGTTCTTCGGCTTATATTTTATTTTTTCACGGGTTAACGCCGTAGATGACTTCACATATGAGCAAGTGCTCCTATGCTTCGCAGTTGTGATGCTGGCTTTTTCA
>DATMUM010000039.1:0-35463 GCA_035564175.1 Mobilitalea sp. | reverse complement strand
TAATCAATATAAAAATTTTCATCACCTACATAAGTTGTAAGTTCATTTGAATATAGGCTTATACTTTCTACCGGAAGCTCCTTCACATTAACCGTAACAGTTCCAACCAGAGTGCCTCCCTCCGAATTTTCATATATGTTTACTTCCGTTGTCCCCGGGTTTTTCGCATATAAGTAAAGGCTTCCTCCATCTTCGTATAAGTCTAAAACATTATTCTCTGTATTTACTGTATCATAATCCTTGATCTCGAAATAATAATTAATATCATTTCTTGGATAGCTAAGTAAATCAAACACTACATAATATTTTCCTAAGAGTAAGTCCATTTCCGATTGAGCTATGCTGGTATCATTCACCACTATCGTCAAGGTACCCAGTGTTTTTGTCTTTTTGTTATATGTCTCTTTCACAGTAACCTTATAGGTTCCAGCTGCTTTTGCTGTAAACTGATATCCGTAGATATAGCTGCTACCGATATAACTCTTAATTTCCTCCTGAAAAGCGGCTTCGACATCAAGGTCTTTCACCTTTGAGGCATCATATTTGATTTCTTTTACCGTTAAATCCTTACTACTTGAGGTAAAAGTATATTTGGCGTCAGGATTACGATATACTATATTAAATAGTGGATCAGCACAGGCGTAATAACTCAGCAGATCGTATTCGAAAGTTCCGATAGGATATTGAATATCACTTGTATTGGAATTGATCTCCAAGGATGCAGCTTTTACTGTGACCTTGCACTTTCCTACAACAGTACTTTTCTTCTGATAGGTCTGAGTACAGGTGATCGTTGCACTTCCTGCTTTCAAGCCGGTTAAAGAGCTTCCGTCTGCACTGATTTTAACAACCTTGGTATCACTCGAGGTAAACTTATAGGTAGCTCCCTTCAATTTATCCTTTACCGAAAGCTTTTGCATATTCTCAACTAAATAGATATTGGTATTCCAGTAGATTTTACTATCAATCTTGCCAATCGGTATGGTCATTTTTGTTGCGCTTATGGATGCTTTTTTTGTTGCTGCTTCTGCTACAGAGCTAGAGATCAAATTACTTCCAACCATTATTGCGCAGCATAAGGCCAGAAATGCCAGTAATCGTAAAGCTTTAATCTTTGGTTTTTTCATTATAGGCTCCTCAATCGTTTATTTTGCTTATTTTACCATATATGGAAAAACAATGCATAATAGTAATTTATCACAAACGATTGGAACGAGTCAAATATTCATTACTAGTCAAATAGTTCTAGGCCCCATATCTCCGCTTTAATCTCATCTGCCGACTTCTTAGTCAGATTACGGTAGCCATGTCCGGGCAGTCTGATGTCAAAGCCGCAGGCACTGCGATATTCGCAATAATCACAGGCCGTCTTATCTCCCATACGGTAAGGATTTAGCACGGTGTCACCTTCCAAAATCTTCTTACTATCATCAGTAAGCTTATTATTTACGTAATCCACCATAGCCTTCATCTGGCGTTCCGACGCTGCAACAGCTCTTTTGTTCAGTTCGCCGTCCTTATTCGTTTCTACCGGTATAATATCTGATTTAGCTGAGGCAGCCAGATTGCCGTCCGGTCCACCAAGCTTCTGATCCATCAAAGCGATGACTTCTTTATCTTGATTTACCAGTCCGTTCATCTTCAGACTCTTATAGATTTCTTCCTCAGTCTGTTCTGACTTGGCAACAATCGGATCATCAATATGATAATAGAAGATACCGGCGGGGATAATCGCCTTCCCCTGATAATTCTTCTTCAGATAATCCATCGCAGCACTCAGATATACGGATAACTGCTGCTGCAAGCCATAATAGATGCTGCCGATATCAAAGAAGGTGCTGCCGGATTTGTAATCAATCACTCTGACATAGACCTTATCTTCATCCTCATACAAATCCAGTCGGTCAATTCGTCCCTGAAGTGTCAGGTTTGTATCCGGAATATGATAGAAGGGCATTTCATAGCCAGCCGGTTCAAAGGCTCCCTGCTTAATCTGATTGCAGAGGGCCCATAAGGTTCTGGCTGTAATCCGCTCCATCCTTCGAATCAGATACTCATTGCGTTTCGTACTTTTCAAGAAGGAATTCTCATATTCTTCTACCGCATTAGCAACACTTTGAATAGCCCATTCCTCTCTTACCTCATCCGGGATTGTATGCCAGGTGTATTCACCCCCATCCAGTCTCTTCGAGAAATGGTCAATGGCATTATGAAAGATATTACCGATGTCCGGGATCGCCAGCTTATATTCCTGGCGTTCCTCCAGGGATAATCCATAGGACATAAAATGTGCAAAGGCACAGCCGGCATACCGCTCGAGTCTGGTTACACTTCCTTTCAGCTCTATTCCATACAGAAGCTTCGCTGCATCCTTCGAGATACCATTTTCCCTGTTAATATAAAATGCTCCCTGGACCAGCTTATCCAGGATATGGCTGGTATCCTCACCAGAACGGTAATAAAGATAAAGCTCTTTCCACAAATCCGACGTTTCTTGGCGATGGTATTCCCTTAGTCCTTCCGCCAAAAATTCAAGTCCGTCATCTCTTAGGATATGCTCCACATCTTCGATGTTCTCATCCTCATCCTTGATCTCAATGGAAGGGAACAGCTGTTTCAGCTTTCCGATCAGGAAGGAAGGGTTCATGGATTTCCCTTCTTCGTTCAATTTATGATATGTAACATAAAGCTTTTCCTTCGGCTTTGTCATATTCAGATAGATATAGAACTGTTCCGTAAATGCCTGCTGCCTCTTCGTCGGTGCCAGCTCGATATCATTATTTATCAACAGTTCCCTCTCAATATCGGAAAGAATTCCACCGCTGCTGATGGCCTTGGGGATAATTCCTTCATTGACTCCGATGAAGAACAGAACCTTGATATCCTTTAATCTGGTACGTTCCGTATCACCAACAACCACTTCATCCACTCCCGGAGGGATCAGGCCAACCTTAACCTCAACAAAGCCGGTATCGAGTATCTCCCCAAATTCCTTTAACGTACAGTGCTCGTCACCAAGGAGAAGTACCATCTGGTCATAGAGATCCATGACAATCCGATAAACCTGTTCAAATTCCTTAGCAATCAGTGGCTGATTTTCTTCTATAAATCTCATGCGGTAGGCTTCCAGTTTATCTTCTATTTCTAAGCGCACTCCAAGCTCATAGAGTGCTGTTGTATAATCCTTTAAGGTCTTCTCCTTATCCTTCAAGACTGTATAAAACGGTGCAATTCCTTCTAAAAATTGCTCTCTTATTACATTCATCCTGTCGAACTGGATGGCCTCCCTGCTTTTGTGCCTACGTGCAAATGGTTGGGACCACCGCTTGAAGCCTCGAATTCCCGTTGCAAGAACGTAATTTTCCAATAAATCGATATCCTCTGCCGCCAGATTGGTAAGGCCTGTTCTCAGATACCGGAATACGCCCTCATAACTGAAGTCCTCACTGACAACAGTTACCGCCGACCGCAGCAGCTCTACGAAGGGATTATTCAGAATATCCTTCTTATAATCGATGAAACAGGGGATGTGTGCCAAGTCAAAGCTTCTTCTGGCGATTCTCCCATATTCCTTGATATCGCCGGATACCACTGCTATTTCCTGATAGCGGTAGCCCTCCTCTCTGACTAGCCGGTTGATTTCTCTCGCAACAAAGGCAACCTCAGCATTGGCATCCTTGGTCGCATAGATGCTGATGTCTTCCTGCGCACCATGAAATGTATGATAAGGATACCGGAATAAATTTTGCTCTAAAGCGGCTAGAGCAGGAGCATTCTGAAAACGGTACGGCACCTTGCTTCCGCTTCTATGTTCCGCATAAACCGGGGGTTCTACTACTGTTTCTGTTTCAGAGGCAATCTTATATAATTTTTGTATTGTTTTTTTACTCAACCCGAAGAGCTGATGTTCCAGCATATCCTGATCCAGCTTCTCCCTGGGATCTAAGGTTACTGTTATCATAACCTTCTTCGCATATCTCATCATTTTAGCCAGGAGTTGATATTGGCAGGGGGTAAAGCCGGTGAAGCCATCCAGACAGATTACGGTTCCCTTTAACCATGTAGAACGGTCAATCACTTCATTTAATACTACCAGAATTTCTTCCGCAGTGATGTAACGTTCTTTCATATAGGTACGAAAGCCTTCATATATCGTGAACAGATCAGCCAGCTTCGCCTTAAGCACCGGCTTTTTCTGTGATATTTCCTGCATCCGGTGAAAATCATCCTCCTGTATATTATACTGATAAAGCTCGGACAGAAGGGATTTCAATTCATTGATAAATCCTGTTTTCTTTACATTTGTACCAAAAAGGATCAGGTCCTTTCGCTTTTCAGATACTACTTTTCTAAGTACCATGCTTTTACCGGTATCCTCCAGGATTGGACATTCATTTCCTCCTACTTCGTCGAAAATACGGTAGGCAAAGCGCAGAAAGCTTAGGATATCCACATTCATTACCCCATGCTCGGGATGCATGGTGACGATATCCTTCTGGGTCTGCAGCGTGAACTGCTCCGGTACGATAACAAGATAGTTCGTATCCGGATCATTTTTCGATTGTTCAATAACCTCGCGGTATAGCTGATAGGATTTGCCTGAACCGGCACTTCCGAGAAACAATTGCAAGGACATAAAATATCCCTCCATCAGTGGAATTTATCTGCATAAATTATTCTAGCGCATAATAATATATATTAAGAAATAAGACATGAAGCATATCATGCTCCGGAGGGTAGAAATGGCAAAGACAAAAATAGTCGTTATCCAATTAAAAGAAATCATATATACGGTGATTTTCGCAGCATTAGGTATTTTACTCATTTTACTTCTCATATTCATGTTCCGTGATAAGAAAAGTGAAGTAGCCTCCAATGATACCGATCTGTATACTGCCGGTGTATGGACCTCCTCTATTACCTTGAATGACATAGCACTCAATCTTGAGGTAGTAGTAGATAAGAACCATATTAATTCTGTGAGCATCAAAAACATTGATGATTCTATTACCACAATGTATCCTCTTGTTGAACCATCCTTAGAAGCAATCGCAACACAGCTTTATAATGACGTTCCGATTGATCAGGTGACAATTCAGGAAGACAGTAAGTATACCCAGCAGCTTCTGATTGAAGCAATTAAATCAGCTTTGGATAAAGCGAAAGTTAAAACCGAATAGTACATATATTGATTCAGATTTAGCTCCGGCTGTTCGACCAATACATAGGTCAGTAAATCATCCTATCAATAACAAGAATTTGAATGCTGTAATGCTTACTACCTCCGTAACGGCTTTACAGCATTCATTTTGTATGTAAGAAGCTTGTTTCATATTAATTAATGTAAACTGCTAAAATACCTCTTTCAATTAATCTTCTATATAAAGTACATCTCATAGGGTGAAGGTTCCTTCAGAAATGTAATACCTATGATGCCTGGTCCCGTATGAGCGCCAATGGCACATCCAACATAATTCTCCAGAAAGAATCTGCATCCATAGGTTGATTCTAACTGTTCTTTTATCTGTTCCAAAGTCGGAACATCATCTCCATGCAGCAGACCTATCCATTGATTTTCAAGATTTGCACCTCGTTCTCCTACGATATCAAGCAGTCTGCGAAGAGATCTCTGTCTTCCTCTTACTTTTTCAATTGATTCTAAGGCTCCGTTATCATTGACATGGATAATTGGCTTAATATCGAGCAGACCACCGGCAATTGCAGAGGTTCTGCTGAGCCGTCCGCCTTTAAATAGGTATTCCAGCGTATTGACAGTAAATATCATCTCCATATGCTCGCAGTGCCATTGAATTGCTTCTATGATATCTCTCTTGGAAGCTCCTTTTCTCTGCATCAGCAAGGCATAATAAGTAACTGCACCGAAGCCCATGGAAGCACATTTTGAATCAATGATTGTCAGATCAAACTCCGGATACTGTTCCAAAAGTTCAGTTTTTGCAATGTTCGCGGCATTATATGTACCTGCTATTCCAGTGGAAAAGCAGATATAGATAACCTCATCGCCATTTTCAGCATAAGGCTTAAAATTATCATAAAACATCTGGGCATTGATATGATAAGTTTTGATATCCTTCCCGCTGCGAAGGATATCATAGAATTCCTCAGGATGAATTGTCCTGCCGTCAAAATAATCCTTATCATCAATAACAACCGGCGTCGGAATAACATGTAAGTCAAATTCATTAATCACCCATCCGGGTATATCAGAAGCGGAATCCGTAATAATTTTAAGCGCCATTTTAACCTCCATTCTGCCGCAGGCAGCCCATAGACTGAGCGAAAAGCACGCTTCGTGCTTTTTGCCGGTTGAAATGATTTTTTCAACCTACCTCCATGATACCGCAATGCGGTTTTTCGTATGAAATTGTGTTCCTGTATTATTACTGCAGCTTATCCAGTTCCTTCATCCACAATGCAGCGGATGCATCACTCGGCATTCTCAGATCACCTCTTGGTGATACTGATACGCTTCCGACCTTTGGTCCGTCGGGCAGGCAGGAGCGCTTGAACTGCTGGGTAAAGAATCTCTGGAAGAAGACCTTTAACCATTTTAATATTACTTTATCTTCATAGCTTGATGCAAAGGCAATCTTAGCCAATCGGTATATCTTCCCCGGTTCAAACCCAAATCTCAGAACAAAATACAGGAAAAAATCATGAAGCTCATAGGGACCTACGATATCCTCCGTCTTCTGTGCGATTTCACCGTCCTTCGGAGGAAGAAGCTCCGGGCTTACGGGAGTATCAAGGACATCACTTAGGACATCGCGAAGCTTTTCATCCTTCGTCGTATCTGCAAAATAAGAAACCAGATATCGAACCAAAGTCTTAGGTACACCGGAATTCACACCATACATTGACATATGGTCTCCGTTATAGGTAGCCCAGCCAAGGGCCAGTTCGGACATGTCACCGGTACCAACCACAAAGCCGCCGTTTTTACCTGCAATATCCATCAATACCTGGGTACGCTCTCTTGCCTGACTATTCTCATAAGTGAGATCATGTTTGTTCCTGTCATGCCCGATATCTTTAAAATGCTGCTCAACCGCTTCTTTTATGGGTACTTCCAGGAAAGTGACACCGAGACTCTGAGCCATGGCAACCGCATTGTTGTAAGTGCGATCCGTAGTTCCAAAACAAGGCATTGTCACTGCGATGATACCCTTCTTGTCCAAACCGAGCATCTCAAAGGCTTTATTGGTAACTAATAATGCTAAAGTAGAATCAAGACCTCCCGAGATTCCCACTACCGCACATCGAATACCGGTATGGGCAAGTCTTGTCTTTAAGCCCATCGCCTGGATATTGATGATATCACTGCAGCGCTTGTCTCTCTCTGATTTCACTGAAGGTACGAAGGGCCTCGGGTCAATAAATCTGGTCAGCTTTATCTCAGGGAGTTCCCTTTGATCCTGCCATAAGGTAAATGGAATTACCTTGTATGGAGGTGTATTCTGTCCAAGGTAGGTATGCAATCTTCTTCGTTCACTTTTTAATTTACCAAGATCAATCTCGCTGGAAATAATACCATTCTCAAAGGTATTCGTTTCCGCTAACAAAAGGCCATTCTCCGTAATCAGGTTATGACCTGCAAAAACAACATCCGTTGTAGATTCACCTTCACCGGCATCACTGTATAAGTAACCGCAGACTAATTTTGCCGACTGGCTTTTCACCAAATCCCTGCGATAAGCATCCTTACCTGTCAGCTCATCACTGGCAGACAGATTCGCAATAATAATCGCTCCCGCAATACAATGCTCAATACTTGGGGACTGTGGAATCCAAAGATCTTCACAAATCTCAACACCGAGAATAAAGTCAGGAATATTGGTACACTGGAACAGAATGTGAGAGCCAAAATAAATCTCTTCCCCCATAAAGTTGATTGCAATCGGATCAACAATACCCGAAGTGAAATGTCTGGCTTCATAGAATTCAGTATAATTCGGAATGCTTCTTTTCGGAATCATACCAAGAACTTTTCCATCACAGACAACGGCAGCCACATTATATAGCTTACCTTTCACCGCATATGGCAGACCAACACAAGCAATTATCTCTTTCCCTTTGGTATGCTTAGCGATACCGATTACACTCTCCTGCGCATTTCTTAATAAAACATCCTGCAAAAATAAATCGCCGCAGGTATATCCGGTTATACAAAGCTCCGGAAATACAATCAGCTTATTGCCCTGCTCTTCTGCTTTATCTATTAATTCCATGATTTTATCCGTATTATATCCGCAGTCTGCGACCCGAATAATCGGAGTAGCTGCGGCAACCTGTATAAATCCATGCTTCATTGATTTCCTCCTAAAATCACTGTATATTCGTAAATAGTTCAAATTTCCCTTGATTTTCTCGGAAGAAATTCGAATTCTGTTAATCAAACAGCGACTTTCCTTCCTATATGATTCTATCGGTACAAATTTTGATTATATTTTAAACTTCCTGTCTTAAAAAGACAAGAAAAATATTCCTATGATTTTATAAGAAAGGCCTGAAACTTAAGGAAAATTGATTATTAATCAAGAATAACCATATTAATAAGATTATAATATGATATCGTATACAACAAAAAAAGCGGCCAGGGGCCGCTTTCATCATTAGTGTTATACCCAAAATGCCGTTTCCCGTATTTTGACTCCTAGCGTAGCTAGGTGGGTAACCGCACATAAGCTTCTGCCTTCCGCTGCAAACGACGGCCTGACATCCACTTACGAATGTAGGAATCCCTTATTATATCATGTAGGTTCAAAATTACAGGAGTGTCGCACATCTCAGGAATTTCCGTAGCTTTATTATAACCTATTATCCTCTATTTTTCAAGTTTTTTATCTTTTTTTTGATTGGAATGTACAAGCTTAACTGGCATCTCTATCCAGTTCGTTCATATCCTCAACCTCATAGGAAGGGAAAGCAAAAGTGAATTCCGACCCAAATCCGGGGGATGATTCAACCTCAATACTGCCCTCGTGCTTGAGTGCAATCTGTTTTGCAATAGCTAAACCAAGGCCAGTGCCACTGGCATTGTGGCGAAGATTTGACTTATAAAACTTCTCAAAAATATTATCTATATCAGAGGCTTCAATTCCGACACCTTCATCTCTGATCGATACTTTTATTTTGTCCGTCTTTGATAATTTTATGTGTACGGTTTTATTTTCCTCTGAAAACTTGATTGCATTATCAAGAATTACCATAAACATCTGCCGCAAACGGTCATAGTCACCTAAGATCATGGTTATCGGACTATCTTTTATGATATCAATTGTAATATTCTTCTTCTCAGCTATGGTTCCTGCACTTCGAATAATATCATCAAAAACCTGCTGCAGATTGACCGGCTCTTTTTGTATCGCGAAGTCCGGATTTTGCATTTTCGATAAGATGAGTAAATCACCTACCAGACGCTCCATGGACTTGCATTCTGACAGCATTCTGTCATAATACTGGCCCACCTTTTCCTCATCCTTGACAACACCATCGGCCAGCGTCTCCGTGTAGGCCCTGATTACGGTAATCGGTGTCCGAAGCTCATGGGATACATTTGCAAAGAAGTCTAGTCTCATCTGATCAAGCTTCTTTCGTTCGATATCATTTTCTAAAAGCTTTTCCGATAGGATGTCCACTGTCTTTGCAAGATCACCGATTTCATCATCTCTGCTGATACCAGTCTTACTATGATAATTACCTGCTGCCAGTTCCAGAGCCGTAACACGCATTCTGGAAATCGGAAGTGACAATTCTGTAGCGAATACAATGACAATGACAAAGGAAATACCAAGTGCCACCACACTGCTTAGAACGATTAAATAAAGACTGTTTGTAACAATCTCAGGCTTCCCCTCCACCGGCTGTTTCACCAGAACGGCACCTACAACCTCTCCATCTATTCCCAGGATAGGATAACCTACAGCGATGGATTGCCTTTCTTCTAATACATCATAATATTTTTCCTTACGATCTATCTGGTTGTGGAATACTTTCTTTAAGACACCAACATATTCAGATAATTCCGGAGTGGTTTTAAATTCCTCAAAGGTAACAAAGCTTTCCATACCAGAATCCATGGGCTTATCTGCATTTGGATTTGATACCGTATAGATGTCCCATCCATTGATTTTTTCTATGCTTCGAAGCCATTCCAGGTAAACATCTGACTTACCGCTGATTATAAAATTGGTTGTCGATTTGCTTACCTGCTGTGCCTGGTCCTGTAACTGGTCCAGGCTGTTAGACATCGTCATATCCGTATATAGCTTCATAAAAATCAGACAAATCAAAACCGCAGTTACAAGTAACATTACCGCATAATTCAGATAAAGCTTAAAAAACAAACGATTATAAATACGAACCTTATCTTGTTTTGCCATTAAGAATCCCTACTTTTCTTCGATTTCGAATTTATATCCGACACCCCAGATTGTTTTGATCGACCAGGATGGATGATCTATCGCGTCAAGTTTCGAACGCAAGCGTTTGATATGGGAGTCAACCGTTCTGCTGTCTCCAAAATAATCGAAACCCCATAAGCTGTCCAACAGGTTATCTCTTGTAAAAACTTTATTGGGGTTAGTAGCTAAGGTCCACATCGTTTCTATTTCTTTTTTGGTGAGCGCTATCTTATTCCCACCAATATGTAACGTATATTCATCAAGGTTAATCTCTAGATTACCTATATTAAGTAAATTGTCGGAGGTGGTTTCTTTTGTTACTTTTGCCATCCTTCTCATCACAGCCCTGACTCTTGCCATTACTTCCCTGGGACTGAATGGTTTTACGATGTAATCATCAGCACCGATATCCAGGCCCATTATTTTATCAAAGTCTTCACCTCTTGCCGTAATCAGTATAACCGGTACATTGGATTTGCTTCTTATCTTCCTGCATACCTCATATCCGTCTTCCTTCGGCATCATTACATCCAGTAGCACAACATCCGGATTGTACTCAGCAAACAGTCTGATTGCTTCCTCTCCGTCTCCCGCTACAACAGGTTCAAAGCCTTCCATTCTGGAGTAAGTCGATAAAATATCAGTAATATCACGATTGTCATCTGCGATTAATATATGCTGCATCACAAAATCTCCCTTCATAGTTCCTTTTCCCGTTCATCCTAAGCGTAAAAAACATGAATCTTCATACTATTTGATTATATCTTATATAACAGTATGAAAACAAGTAGAAAAACTAGTTAATAACCAAAAGTTCAAAATTTTACATATTTTGATAACTTTTAATAAACAAACATTTTATAGACGAGTTAATAAGATGTTTGGTTCCAGTTTTCTTATTTATTTTTTTGGTATTTCCAGGAATATTTAATGGAATATATATAGAATTTATTATATAAAAATTTACATTATGACACTTTTCTGACAAAAACAATTGTTATGATAGTCTCAGAATAGATAGGATGTGACAAAAGGATTTCCAGAATTCGGAGGAACAGCCATGAAAAACAAATTATTAAGTAAATGTCTCATAACGTTTGGCTTTCTTCTCTTATTTACTTTACTTTTACCTTTTACTTCAGCAAAAGCATCAAGTATTGATAATGAGAAGGATAACGGCTATCGATTAAATCTTAAGAGCATTACATTAGTAAAAGGCAAATCACGTGCATTGAAAGTTTACCCTTTGGGTGAAAATGCAAAACTGTTATTTAAGTCCGACGATGCGGAAATTGCTTCTGTAAGTGATGATGGTACCATAACTGCTAGTAAAGTTGGCAATACCATTGTTACGGCTACCATCAAAGATGGTGCTACTGTTACTAATTTAACCTGTGAAGTTACCGTAGGTCTCCCGGCATTCAGCGTTAAGGTAACCAAATCACGAATGGTAATCGGCTTAGATAAATCCGATTTCCTGAATGTTATACTGAAGCCGAGTAACACCGTAGAAGATGCAAGATATTCCAGCAATGATTCTTCTATCGCATCGGTAAGTACCGGTGGCAGAATAACAGGAAAGAAATATGGTTTAACCTATGTCTTTGCTGAGATTGATGCTACAGACAGTGACGGAACCCGCAAATTCTCTCGCTGCACTGTAATTGTAATCACTCCGGAGGATGCGCCTTTATTGGAAACTTATTTCAATGACCATCCAGAGTTGGATTATATCCCGGTGGACGATCTGACTAAAGCACTGGATGAATATTTCAATACGAAATATGACCCCACCTCGTCAGCTTCATTTATTAGTAACCTTAACCGTTTCTTAGATGATAAGTTTAAGCTTGCTGACCTGCGTGATAAGAGAAATGCAGATCTAGCAAAAACACAATCAAATTAATTTAGAAGTAATTTCTGACAGCTAAGATGATTCATAATTTGCATACACAAAACACGTACCTTTCGGTACGTGTTTTTCATTTACTGGAGGGTATGAATGTTTGCCGGAAGGTATGCGCAGGTGGGGATCTTTAGCAGGTATTTTATAAACTTCTTAACTTTCCCGCTTGATGCTATTTAATATCTGGGTCGCTCTTTTTGGCTTCTTCATAGAGGACCTTATCCTGATGGGCTTCTATGATTATCAGGATGAATAATAGAACTGTCAGTATTGATGCGATTGCACCTGCAATTACTGTAAGTATGTAGCAGCCTGCCAGCCAGGATATGAAACTGATTATTAATCCAAGGCCGATTCCAGTACACATTTTCGCTCCAGGCTCCAGCATATTGAGTTTGTGTCTATATTTTTTCTGCATTTTAATAACCCCTTCGGATATTTCATACCTTTTTGAAAGTATTCCACCTACTTCTATGTAAGTACATCTTAATACTTATTCATTTGGCTTGCCGTATTTCATTGGACATATGGTCCGATCCTCTTCCCAGGCATGTTCCGGCTGGGCATGCCTTACAAAATATATATGAGTTATCATTCAATACACCTCCTAAGCTTATTCAAAAATATATCTTTATACATTCAATCTGAATAGAATTTACCACAACTGAAGCTATGATGTAAATATATGTGGGAAAGTTTCTTCTATTTTTATATATGGATTAACAACAAGCTTCTACACTAATTTGAGATTAACTTTGCGCTTTCGTATATTTAAAGCTGTAAGCGATTGAGAAAGCAGAATCAGCTGGAAATGATTTATTACTCAATATCTATTGACTAGCCATATTCTTTTTGTTAGTATTAAGAACATAATTGAATAGAAAAGTTTTATAGGGTTCCACAAACAGATTTCTGACTGGTCTGGTCCAAGATAAAACGCACAGTATGCTGTGTTCACGGAAGGATAAAAGCCTGGGAGATATTTTTCAATATCTTCTCAGGCTTTTTTTGTGCGTATACGAACCGGAGGATCCCACGAAGCATGTTTCTTTCAATTTTAAATTTTACAGGGAGAGTGATAATATGAAATGGTTACTTTTAGTAATTGCAGGTCTTTTTGAAGTATGTTGGGCTATCTGCCTAAAATATTCGCAAGGTTTACAAAGCTTGTTCCAAGTGTATTAACTGTGCTTGGGATGATTGCGAGTTTTTATTTTCTATCTTTAGCACTAAAATACTTACCTTTGGGTACTGCATATGCAATTTGGACTGGCATCGGTACCGTTGGTACTGTGACCTTAGGAATTATTCTATTCAAAGAACCGGTTGATATCTTCAGGTTGATTTGTATTGGATTAATCATAACCGGAATAATTGGCTTGAAGCTTGTAGCTGCAAAGTAGAACAATAAAAAAGTGCAATTGCTAAACCCTACAGTTCAACAATCGCACTAATTCATTGTCTATAAAGCAAGATAGTTATGCTGCCGCCAGGCAGCCCTTATTGTAAAGCAGCAGCTGGCAGTAATATATTACAGAAAGCATCTTTACATTATATTTTAGCTACATCAACAAGTGTGATATCATCATTTGCATTCTCCATACTGGTTAAGAGAGCTGCTGCCGTGTCAAGTGCTGTGAAGCAGGTAACACCGGTTTCAATGGAGGTACGGCGGATTAAGAAGCCGTCTCTGGTCTTATCACGACCCATGGTTGGTGTATTGATAACCATGTCAATCTCATGACTTAAGATTAAGTCAAGAATATTCGGATGATCATTCTCGATCTTTCCGATGGTTATTGCCGGGATACCGTTAGCTGTTAATGCTTCTGCAGTTCCTTTCGTTGTATAGATCTCATAACCAAGAGCAATTAATCTCTTACCAAGCTCTACAGCCTCTTCTCTATCTGCCTTCTTCACCGTCATGATCATCTTCTTATGCTTCGGTAAGTTTATTCCGGCGCCTAAGAAAGCTTTGTATAATGCTTCATGATAGGTCTTTGCGATACCGAGACATTCACCGGTAGACTTCATTTCCGGTCCTAAGCTGGTCTCAGCTCCGCGCAGCTTCTCGAAGGAGAATACCGGCATCTTAATTGCGATGTATTCTGACTCCGGCCATAATCCAGGAGTGTAACCTAAGGATTTGATAGTATCGCCAAGAATAACCTTGGTAGCGATATCAACGATCGGTAATGCAGTTACCTTGCTGATATAAGGAACGGTACGGCTGGAACGAGGATTTACCTCGATTATATATACCTTCTCGTTATATACAATAAACTGTATATTTATTAATCCAATTACATGTAAGGAGCTAGCAAGCTTCTTGGTGTAATCTACGATCTCTTCCTTTACCTTGTTACTGATGCTCTGGGAAGGATATACGGAGATACTATCGCCGGAGTGGATACCTGCTCTCTCGATGTGCTCCATGATACCGGGGATTAGGATATCCTCACCGTCACAAACTGCATCTACTTCCACTTCCATGCCCATGAGGTATTTATCAACCAGGATTGGATGCTCCTGAACTGTCATATTGATGATGTTCATGAACTCTACGATGTCATCGTCGTTGATTGCGATCTGCATTCCCTGTCCGCCCAGAACGTAGGAAGGACGAACAAGTACCGGATATCCAAGCTCATTAGCCGCTTTAAGAGCCTGCTCAGTAGTATATACAGTCTTACCTGCCGGTCTCGGTATTTGGCATTGTTCAAGGATCTGATCAAACAATTCTCTATCTTCTGCTGCATCTACGTCAGCTGCGGAGGTTCCGAGGATCGGTACTCCCATCTTCAGCAATGCATCGGTTAATTTGATGGCTGTCTGTCCACCGAACTGTACTACAGCACCATCGGGTTTCTCAATATCTACGATATTCTCTACGTCTTCTGGAGTCAAAGGTTCGAAGTAAAGCTTATCTGCGATATCAAAGTCCGTACTTACAGTCTCAGGATTGTTGTTAACGATGATCGTCTCACAACCAGCCTTAGACAATGCCCATACGCTGTGTACAGAGCAGTAGTCGAATTCGATACCCTGACCGATACGGATCGGGCCGGAACCAAGCACCATGATCTTCTTTCTTCCAGTGGTCTCTTCTACTTCATTAAAATCACCAAAGGTTGAATAATAATACGGGGTTGCTGCATCAAATTCCGCTGCGCAGGTATCAACCATCTTATAGGCTGCTATGATACCGTTCTGCTTACGAGTTGCTTTGATTTCAGCAACAGGCTTTCCTGATAATTCAGAAATAACACGATCAGGGAAACCAAGTCTCTTTGTTTTTTCAAGTAATTCTACTGTTAAAGGCTTAGATGCTATCTCCTGTTCCATCTCAACAAGGATTGCAATCTTATCTATGAACCATAAGTCTATTTTTGTAATGTCGTGGATTAACTCATAGGTGAAGCCTCTACGGATCGCTTCTGCGATTACAAACAGACGTCTGTCATCTATTTTATAAAGTTCATTTGTAACCTCTTCTTTAGTCATCTCATTATATTTGCCGTATTTTAAGCTGTATATATTCTGTTCCAAAGAACGAAGCGCCTTCATTAAAGCAGCCTCGAAGCTATTGCTGATTGCCATAACCTCACCGGTTGCTTTCATCTGGGTAGATAATACTCTTTTTGCGGTGATGAATTTATCAAAGGGCCACTTCGGGATCTTAACTACACAATAGTCAAGGGTAGGCTCGAAGCTTGCATAGGTTTTCTTCGTTACGGCGTTTTGAATTTCATCGAGTTGATAACCAAGTGCGATTTTCGCTGCTACCTTCGCAATGGGATACCCGGTTGCTTTGGAAGCAAGTGCTGAGGAACGGCTAACACGAGGGTTAACCTCGATTACACAATATTCAAAGGTATCCGGGTGAAGTGCGTACTGCACGTTACATCCACCAGTAATTCCTAATTCTGTAATAATATTCAGGGCTGAACTACGCAGCATCTGGTATTCCTTATCACCCAGCGTCTGTGAGGGAGCTACAACGATACTGTCTCCGGTATGTACACCAACCGGATCAATGTTCTCCATGTTACATACGGTGATACAGTTACCTGCACTGTCACGCATTACTTCGTATTCAATTTCCTTCCAGCCTGCAATACAACGCTCAATTAAGCATTGACCAACACGGGAAAGACGAAGGCCGTTGGAGCATATGTCTTCTAACTCTTCCTGTGTTGCAGCAATACCACCACCGCTGCCGCCTAAGGTATATGCGGGACGGACAACTACCGGATAACCGATCGTCTCGGCAAATTTAACTGCATCCTTTACATTCGTTACAACGGTACTAGGTGCGCAAGGCTCACCGATCTTCTCCATTGTTGTCTTAAATTCAAGACGGTCCTCTGCCTTCTTAATTGTTAAAGAAGTAGTTCCGATTAATTTAACATCATTTTCTTTCAGAAAGCCGGACTCCTCCAGCTCCATAGCGATATTTAGCGCTGCCTGGCCGCCTAAGGTAGGTAATACGCTATCCGGCATTTCCTTTAGGATAATTCTCTTAACAAAATCCGGAGTTAAAGGCTCAATATATACGATATCCGCAATTTCTTTATCTGTCATGATTGTTGCGGGGTTGGAGTTAACAAGAACAACTTCGATGCCCTCTTCCTTCAGAGAACGGCAAGCCTGGGTTCCTGCGTAGTCAAATTCTGCTGCCTGGCCGATAATGATCGGACCGGAGCCGATTACTAATACTTTATGAATACACTCTATTCTCGGCATTATCCATGCACCTCCATCATATTATTAAACTCATCAAATAAGAATTCGCTGTCCATCGGACCTGCACATGCTTCCGGGTGAAATTGTACGGAGAATACGTTCTTACCAAGATAGTGCATGCCTTCTACTGTTTTATCATTCACATTAATGAAGCTTACTTCTGCAACCTCGGCTCCTAAGCTTTCTTCCATTACCATGTAACCATGGTTCTGGGTTGAGATGTACACTCTTCCGGTTTTTAAATCCTTTACCGGATGGTTGGCACCGCGATGTCCGTATTTCATCTTCTGGGTGTCGCCACCGTTTGCCAGAGCTAATAGCTGATGTCCGAGGCAGATTGCAAAGATCGGTACGTCGCTGTCAAACATGTTCTTAACTTCTTTAATAATCTCAATACATTCCTTCGGATCTCCAGGCCCGTTGGATAACATGATGCCGTCCGGGTTGTTCTTTAATACCTCTTCTGCCTTTGTAAATGCAGGATATATGGAAACTTCACAGCCTCTTTTTGCTAAGCATCTCGGAATATTCATCTTCAAACCGTAATCCATTAATGCTACTTTATATTTTGTTTCACCGACTGCGGGAATTACCTTAACGTCTGTTCTGCTTGTTTTAGCAACTACATTAGCCACCTTATACTGATGAATTTTCTCGAGAACCTCTTCCAATTTATAATCTGCGTTGGTAGTGATCATACCATTCATGGTACCTTTGTTTCTTAAAATCTTAACCAATGCTCTTGTGTCAATTCCTGATAATCCGGGAATATCATTTCTCTCTAAGAAGCTCTGGATACTCTCTTCGTTACGGAAGTTACTGGGAATCCGCGAAAGTTCTCTCACGATGAAACCATCCAACCAAGGCTTGTGTGATTCCATATCTTCGTAGCAAATCCCGTAATTACCGATCAAAGGGTAAGTCATAACAACACTTTGACCTGCATAAGAGGGATCAGTCAGTACTTCGAGATACCCCGTCATGCCGGTATTAAATACGATTTCACTGATGATCTCCTTCTGCGCTCCAATGCTCTCGCCCGTAAAGACATTGCCATCCTCAAGAATTAAGAATGCTTTCATCAAATCCTCCATTCTGCCGTTTTTGCGGCTGGTGACTAAATTTTCGCAAAAAAAAAGAATACAAGTACTTGTCGGAGATACACTTCTTCGTATATCATCCATATCCTTCTTTTTATTTTTATGAATATATGATGTATAAATATACATTTTTTCTATGCATTTTTATGATTTTAACACATTCATTTTCAAATTACAAGTAGTTTATCAAAATTATTTTTGGTGAATTTGAAAATCTGCAAATGATTTTCCTTCCGGATTCACATTTTCACTCAGAATACATAAGTTATAGTAAAGCCAGAAGAATGAGGTAAAATATATGTATCCGTTTATTACCTCCGATATCAATTCAAAATCCTTAAATAAGATAAAAGTATACCCTACACAGATGGAAACACAATCATTTGGTCAGCTCCTGGTTAGATGTACTGCTCCCGGCCAGGCGCCGATCCCGAACGCAACCATATCTATCGCCTCTCCCAGTGATCCGAACAAAGTGATCGAACAATTAAGAACGGATGGCTCCGGTCTGACTCAGGTGATAGAACTGGATGCTCCGCCCGTTGATTACAGTCTTAGTCCTTCCGAACAGCAGCCCTATTCTGAATATAATATCCAGGTAACTGCTCAGGGCTTTCAACCATCTATGTTTTCCGGTGTTGAAATATTAGCTGATGTTACCGCGGAGCAGGATGCCGACTTAACACCCGTACCTGCACAAACGGCTGCTCAGAACGAATTATTTGTTATTGGTCCACACACTCTGTATGGCGAATACCCGCCGAAAATTCCTGAGCCCGAGATTAAGCCAACCTTCGAGACCGGTGAAATAGTATTACCCCAGGTAGTAATTCCTGAATTTGTGATCGTTCATGATGGTCCTCCTTCCGATTCTTCCGCACCTAACAACTGGGTTCGCTTCCGTGATTACATTAAGAATGTTGCCTGCAGTGAAATCTACGCCACCTGGCCTGAAAATACGATTTACGCAAATATTTTCGCAATTCTCTCCTTCACGCTGAACCGTGTTTTTACGGAATGGTATCGTAACCAGGGTTATAATTTTACGATAACCTCCTCTACCGCTTATGACCACAAATGGATCAATGGCCGGAATATCTTCAGTAACGTAGGCTATATTGTTGATTCTATTTTTACAAATTACTTATCCAGACCGAATGTAAAACAGCCTATCCTGACCCAGTACTGCGATGGTAATAGAGTACAGTGTCCCGGCTGGATGACGCAGTGGGGTTCCAAATCCCTCGGTGACCAGGGTTACAGTGCTATTCAGATCCTTCGCTATTATTATGGCAATACCATCTACATTAATTCTGCCTCAGAAGTATCCGGAGTTCCCAGGTCATGGCCGGGCTACAATCTGACGATAGGCGCCAGCGGAGACAGTGTCAGAATGATTCAGCAGCAATTAAACCGTGTTGCCCAAGTGTATTCAGCAATTCCTACCGTTGCAGTAGATGGTTCCTATGGTCAAAAAACTTCTGATGCCGTGAAAGCCTTCCAGAGGATCTTTGGTCTTCCCGTTACCGGCGTCGTGGATTTACCAACCTGGTATAAAATTTCACAAATCTATGTAGGTGTTACAAGAATTGGCCAATAATTATCACAACTTAGATTTGGTTTCATATTTTAGAAGTATAACAATAAAGAGGTATCTGATATGTATCAGTCTAGCATAAACGGATTTAATAAATATACAGAACAGAAAATCCATGTCTATCCTACGGAAACAAGTACACAATCTCTCGGACGCTTGAGAGTCCGGATAACAGCCAGGCAGATAGAACCCGTTGCCAATGCCACGGTTACGGTAACACAGGCATCTACCCCTGACACTGTATTAGATCAGGTGAAAACAGATGCCTCAGGTCTGACTGAGACTATTGAACTTCCTGCTCCTCCTGTTGATTATAGTCTGACCCCTTCCACACAGCAGCCATATGCTGAATATACGATTAATGTTTCATCCCCTGAATTTGTACCGGTAACGATTCAAAACGCGCAGATTTTACCGAAGGTTACCGCCCTTCAGGAAGCAACCCTAGTTACACAGAGCCCGCTGGGTGCAGAGCTTTTTGTCATTCCTCCTCATACTCTGTTCGGCGACTTTCCCCCTAAAATTGCGGAATCAGAAATTAAAGAGACTAAGCCTTCCGGTGAAATTGTATTACCAAACGTTGTAATTCCCGAATATGTTGTGGTACATGACGGGCCTCCCACTGATACATCTGCTGCAAACCATTATATTCGTTTCCGCGATTATATTAAAAACGTTGCTTCGAGTGAAATTTATGCAACCTGGCCCGAATCGACAATAACTGCGAATGTCCTTGCCATATTATCCTTTACGCTGAACCGGGTTTACACGGAATGGTACCGTAATCAGGGCCATAACTTTACGATTACCTCCTCAACGGCATTTGACCATAAATGGGTCCCCGGACGAAATGTTTTTGATAGTATCAGTTTGATTGTGGATCAGATGTTTACGAATTATCTGTCGCGGCCAAATGTGAAGCAGCCGATTCTGACACAATACTGTGACGGTGTTAAAGTGCAATGTCCGAATTGGATGACCCAATGGGGTTCCAAGGATCTCGGAGAACAAGGTAAGAGTGCGATAGAAATTCTTAGACATTTCTACGGAAATACTATCTATATTAACTCGGCGAAAGAAGTGTCCGGCGTTCCTGTCTCCTGGCCAGGATCCAATCTTTCTACCGGATCCTCCGGACCGAATGTCAGAATGATACAGGAACAGTTAAATAAAATCTCTGATACCTATGGTGCAATTTCTAAGCTTGCTGTCAATGGGCAATTTAACCAGCAGACTGCCGATGCCGTAAAGACTTTCCAGAAGACCTTCGATTTACCCGCAACGGGTATTGTTGACCTGGCTACCTGGTATAAGATTTCCAATGTCTATGTTAATGTTGCAAGATTAGCACAGTAAAGAAAAGACCTGAAATTACATTTACCTGTTTGGTAATGTGTAATTCCGGGTCTTTATTATGTAACTGATTATTCAGCAGCCATTCTTTTTACTTCATTTAAAGCCATCTGAATCGGAGGGATAGCTAAAATAAGTATTGTAACAATAGCTTCCGGGAGTATATAGGTTGCATTATACCCCAGGGAATATACAAAAGCATTCATCCCCTTCGGAGCATACATATAGAAAAAGAGATATCCGGTTAATACATGGCAGACATACCTTCCGAATACGCCCAAAGCATAACCTTTCAAGATACCTGACTTAGATTTCGAAAATACACCAGCAAGGCCCAGACAGCCAAAAGCGATTGGATAGTCCAAAAGCAGCTGAACCGGATGTAAAATGACGGGTCCTAAAATCAGATTAATAAAACCGTATGCAATACCGGCCAGGATACCGGCGCGGGTTCCGTACAGATAACCGATAAAACAGATAAAAAGCATGGAAAAGAAAGTAATGGAGCCACCATACGGCAATTGTGCAAATTTGATGAAAGAAGTAACAGCGGCAAGTGTAATTGCCATTGCTGAAAATACCAGCTGCTTAACCTTGATCTTCTTTTGTTTGCCGGTAAAGGCTGCCATTGCTACAAAGAAAAGCAGCACCAGGACAAACAGTGCAATGTTACCTGCCAAGGTCGGAGTGTAATATACCTCCGTCTCTGAATAAACCTCTTTTGTTGCCAAAAATTCTAAAATCTTCTGAAACATAAAAAAATCCTCCTTCTTTGCATCGGAGGGGGCCACTTGATTGCTTCCTTCCGCCGGTATTATCCGGATCAAGTAGTAAGGGTCAGCATGTATTTGTGGAAACATGCCTCTCAGCCCTGGGCTCCCCTAGCATTAAAATATATTTTATACGGGCTTATCATATACAATATCTAATGGACTGTCAACATTTTTATCCATCATTTATAAATAAATATGCAGGATAAGGTGCCCATATCATTCATCAGAGACCTTTCGGATAAATATTCCATCATTCTCTTACTTGTATTTCCTGCTTTCCTTTTTTATAATAAGAGACAAGTAAAGAAATGGAGGAAAAATCATTGAAATTATCCATACATAAGCTTTTTATTTATCTATGCCTTTTATTAATGATGATTATTCTGCCGACTGCCTGCTCGAAAGAGGAAGCAAAGGGAACAGCCGGCACAAGCACTGTTCAAAATAATACCGAGAATGAAAATGTTACACCGGGAACTCAGGCTCCAGCTAAAAATCAATTGAATAGCGGCCAGGATGCTGCAGCCGGAAGTAAGGATAACTCCGGTAATACCAGCGATGTTAGTACCAGTGGTGAAAACTCAGATAGCACGGATATGAATGTCAGCAAATCCGCTAATCATACGGATGCAGATACAACTTCAACTACAACTTCAACTACAAAAGATTCTTCTGTATCTGAAAAAGATACCTCTGCATCTGATAAAGGTACTATTGTGTCTGATAATGGTATCTCTTCGTCAGATAAAGGTTCCTCTGCATCTGATAAAGTTACCTCTGCATCTGATAAAGGTACCTCAGGGTCTGATAAAGTTACCTCTGCATCTGATAAAGGTACCTCTGTATCTCAAAAAGATACCTCGGCAAGTACTTCTAAAGATACTGCTGCCACGTCATCGAAAAGTAATGATACACCGAATAGTACACAGCCAGCTTCCACTGACAATAAAGCAAAAGATAATTCAACCAGAGCTAACACATCTTCTCACAAGAAGATAATCGCCATTGATGCAGGCCATCAAAGCAAAGGAAATTATGATGTGGAACCCATTGGCCCAGGAGCCACTACCATGAAAACCAAGGTAAGCTCTGGAACACAGGGCACTTTCACCCATGTAGCTGAATATAAGCTAAACCTTGCAGTAGCGAAAAAGGTTAAAACGGAATTGATTAACAGAGGTTATGAGGTTGTGATGATCCGTGAAAAGAATGATGTAAACCTAAGCAATAAGGAACGTGCAGAGATAGCCAATAAAAGCGGTGCAGACCTGTTCATACGAATCCATGCAGACGGTTCTACTAATTCGGCAGTAAATGGTGTCAGTACCTTATATCCTTCAAAGAAAAATCCATATGTATCGCAGCTCAGTGCTGACAGCCATTCCTTGGCAAAGTTTATTGTAGATTCTATATGTGACAGCACCGGTGCCAAGAACCGTGGTCCCATTGCCCGTGATGATATGAGCGGCATCAACTGGTGCACCATTCCTGTAACCATCATTGAAATGGGTTACATGACCAATAAAACCGAGGATAAGCGGATGGAGACAAAGGATTATCAGAATAAAATCGTTCAAGGTATCTGCGATGGAATTGATCAGTATTTTAAATAAGAATACCAACTTGCCATTTAACATGGAATCCTGAATCCGATTCTCTAAATACTCTTCATTAGAAAGGCGTCATTTTATCAACGCAATTTGTAAGTTCTGCATACATTTTGCATTTTTACAGATAATACTGATAGTACTTCATGATGGAGGTGATTTATATCGATCCTAATTGGACAGTGGCAACGGGGCAGACTGTTTTTTCCTCACAGCCCTTTGGAAATAATGTATTTTTAGCCAGCGTCTTTACTAACATGGACGAACAGAATAATTATCTGGCTTCCCTGGATTCCGATACCAGGGATTATGTACTAAAGCATACGGATGAATACCGATCACAGCAAGACATCATTGACTGCGTTAACCGATTACGCACAGGGAGCTGAAGATATTTTCAGCTCCCTGTTTTTGTATATTTATACTTAATTTATGTATCAATCATTTTCTAAAGCAATCCAATAAATTTGTATCACTTCCTTCACTTCCTCACAATAACCTTCCCATTCCAAGACTCCACCTTTACTTTGTATCACTCTTGCTGACCCGAGATTATCTTTGTCACAGGTTATCATGACTCTATCAAGACTTATTTTCCTGGCTTCCTCCAGAACTAGAGCCAATTGTTCGCTTGCATAGCTTTTCGCCGTTCTGCCGGCCTTATTCCATAACCAATATGACCTCCATGTTTGCGCAATTCCTCCGATAAACCATGCCGTAACTGTATTGTACCGATTATTTTATTATCACACGTTCGAACGGAAAAGTAAGTTGAAGCATGAATATTCCCACTGACATAAGCATCCTTTTCCAGTGACTGTACTCTGGCAAGCCATTCCCCGTAATTATCGTAACGAGCAAAACCAGCACTCCCATTAATATGGCCTTCTCCATAATCAAAATACTCCTGTCGGTAAGCCATCGCTTCTGCTTCCATGTCGAGGGTCGGTTTTATCAAATAAAGATTTCCCATTTTGGCCTCCCTTTAATGATTAAGTACATATCCATATAAAATGGATCCATTATTTTCTAACGTAAATCAATCCTTAATCTGGTTATAGTTCTGAATATCAATGCCAAAGGAAATTATTAGAAAATGCTTTGATGATAGCATTTCTTGTTTTTGGTATAATAATATAAGTATTTTCATTTCTTATTTTTATTTTAGTCTTTATCTTAATTTTTTTATTTCTTCCCTATTAACTCATACACGTTGGAAAGTGCATTCTGTGCGTCTACTTGCACATCCGGTATCAGCGGTTCACTGTCAAGAGAGCTGTCCGGCCTATGAAATACCTTTCCGGAGACGCCTATATATAGCCTGGAATTTGGCATCCGGAAGGAAAGTACATCTCCGTAGCTGCTCGGCATGTTACCTGTTATTTCACCGACTATGGTTCCTATTTTATTATCTGATACCATGACTGCGAACATATTGGCCGAGCTGAAGGTCTGCGAAGAGGTTAATACATAGAGCCTACCGTCAAATACCTTCTCCTGCTTCTCATTTTTAACAATGCCGGATTTGCTTTTCCATAAAATTGGGCCAAATCTTACATCACCGTAATAGCTTTGGTATGAGTCTATGTTAAGATACGACAGAAAGGCATTCACAACCATACTGTTACCGCCGCCGTTATTTCTTAAATCCACGATGATATTCCCAATCTTCGCTTCCTTCACCTTAGTAAAGAACTCCTCCAGGATTGTAAGATATTCATCATTATAATCACAGGCGGTCAAAGTAAACATTGCCGAGTTCGTTGCCTCATCGATGCTGTAGGTAACGAATTTGTAATCAGTGGAGTTTTTCGGCTGAGTCTCTTCCGACATACTTTTAAATGTATAATGCACCGTATTCTCGGTATCGTTTTGTAAATATGTGATATCCACTCCATCCGTGGTATTAATTCCCAAAAACCTCAGATACTCCTCCAGTGCTATCAAATTGTGGAATTCATAATCCGCATAGCTGTCAAGCTCATAAGAGAATTGACTGCAGAAGGTTTTGTATAAATCCTCAATTGCAACACCGTTAATTGAGATTATTTCCTTATCGGCTAGTTCATTGGGGTTACCATCAAGATACTTTTTCTGAAATGTATACTCATAAACTCCGGTATGTCCATCATGCATTGTCGCTGTAATTCTGGTACAAGCCTGCCACATCTGCAGAACAGTTACTGTATCACCTAATTGGGATACTTCCTGCTTATACTGCTTCTCTACCGCATCCGTCAGTTCCTTGGAACCATCTACATAAGCCGGGTGATAATTCTTCAGATGCGTAAACAGATATTCCAAATCCTCCTGTGCTTGTTCCTTTGTCAGCTCCGTATCTAAATCTTTGGATACCATATTATAATTTACTGTCTCCCGGTATGGATCCAGCGCCAGTTTCCAGGCAGTATATCCTGCACCGCATAATATCAGAATTGTAAGTACAATTCCAACTAAAACCTTTAGCCATTTCTTTTTCATGCTTCTCCCCCTCATAAAATAAAACCTTATTTTATTTACCTACCACTTATTTATGATTTAGTTTAACTCCCTCCACTGCCATTCCCTTTCCTTCGTGATGTGTCCACATCCTGATTCTTAAGCAAACCAATCGTTTTACCGTATAATCTAAAGCACCCATGGGATGTTCTCATATGACCGCTTCCGACCGCCTGGCATGCGCAGTTCTGTGTTATCTCTAATCTTTATTTTAGAAAAGGTTGGCAGGATGATCTTCTTTATCCATATGTAATCTCAGTTCCATGTTTTACCTGATATTTTCCTATTATACCTTATTAAGATGATAATGACCATATCAATTGAGAATATTTGTTAATTTTAATCTTGCGTTCTTATTCACGAATATACATGATTGAAGTTGTCATCTTCTGAGCAATAAAAAAGGAATGTTGGTCACCAACATTCCTTTTCTTATCTATTCTTATCTATTATTATCTATTCTTATCTATTCTTATCTATTCTTATCTATTATTACGTTAATAGATTACATCATACCCATTCCCGGTGCACCTGCAGGCATAGCCGGTTCTTTGGACTTAATTGTTGCTACAACAGATTCTGTTGTTAATAAAGTAGATGCTACGCTAGTTGCGTTCTGAAGAGCTGTTCTCGCAACCTTGGTAGGATCAAGGATACCTGCTTCAACCATATCAACATACTCTTCTGTTAATGCATTGAAACCTACACCAGGCTTGCTTTCCTTAACCTTGCTGATTACAACGCTTCCTTCCAGACCTGCATTGTAAACGATGCTGAATAAAGGAGATTCCAGTGCCTTAAGAATAATGTTAGCACCGGTTTTCTCATCGCCATCTAAGGTTGCAGCTAACTTGGCAACATCCTTGGATGCGTGGATGTAAGCAGAACCGCCGCCTGCGATGATACCTTCTTCCACTGCTGCTCTGGTAGCTGCAAGAGCATCTTCCATACGAAGCTTGTTCTCTTTCATTTCGGTCTCAGTAGCTGCACCCACACTGATTACTGCTACACCGCCAGCTAACTTCGCTAGTCTTTCCTGTAATTTCTCTTTATCAAATTCAGATGTTGTCTCTTCAATCTGAGCCTTAATCTGCTTAATTCTTGTTTCGATATCAGCCTTCTCGCCTTCACCATCAACAATAATGGTGTTTTCCTTCTGAACCTTAACAGACTTAGCACGACCTAACTGCTCTAAGGAAGCTTCCTTTAAGTCAAGTCCCAATTCATCGGAGATTACAGTTCCACCGGTTAAGATTGCGATATCCTGAAGCATTGCCTTTCTTCTGTCACCATAGCCAGGTGCCTTAACAGCTACAACAGTAAAGGTACCGCGTAATTTATTCAGAACGATGGTCGTAAGAGCTTCGCCCTCAACATCCTCAGCGATGATAAGTAATCTTGCGCCGGTCTGAACGATCTGCTCTAATACCGGTAAGATCTCCTGAATATTGGAAATCTTCTTGTCAGTGATAAGAATATAAGGATTGTCTAAGTTAGCTTCCATCTTATCCATATCAGTGCACATGTAAGCGGATACGTAACCACGGTCAAACTGCATACCTTCTACTAAATCAAGTTCTGTCTTCATAGTCTTGGACTCTTCGATGGTGATTACACCGTCATTGGATACCTTCTCCATAGCATCAGCAACTAACTGACCAACTTCATCGTCACCTGCAGAAATGGCAGCAACTCTTGCGATCTGCTCTTTGCCTTTTAAGCTGGAGCTCATCTTGGAAATAGCTTCAACTGCGCAATCAGTAGCTTTCTTCATACCTTTTCTTAAGATAATCGGATTAGCGCCAGCTGCTAAGTTCTTAATACCTTCTGAAATCATTGCCTGAGCAAGAACAGTTGCGGTAGTGGTACCATCGCCTGCTACATCGTTTGTCTTTGTAGCAACTTCTTTAACGAGCTGAGCGCCCATGTTCTCAAATGGATCTTCTAATTCGATCTCCTTAGCGATGGTAACACCGTCATTGGTAATCAGCGGAGCACCATAGGATTTATCAAGAACAACATTTCTGCCCTTCGGGCCGAGTGTTACTTTTACTGTATTTGCTAATTTATTAACGCCAATTTCAAGCGCTGCTCTTGCCTCTGAGCCGTATTTAATTTCCTTTGCCATAGTTTCTATCTCTCCTTTTTATTAGTCTTCTACTACTGCAACGATATCGTTCTGTTTCACGATTATATATTCTACATCTTCTAATTTTACTTCAGTTCCGGCATACTTAGAGTAAATAACCTTATCGCCTACCTTAACCTGCATAACAACTTCTTTCCCATCAACTATGCCTCCGGGACCAACTGCGATAACCTCTGCCTGCTGAGGCTTTTCCTTTGCCTGACCAGGTAACACAATGCCAGATTTTGTTGTTTCTTCGGCTACTAATTGCTTTAATACTACCTTATCTCCTAATGGTACAAGTTTCATATCATTTTCCTCCTTCAATATTAAAGTTTTTATTCTTCACGCTTTCTTCTAAGTTAGAAAGTTATTAGCACTCCATGTAGTTGAGTGCTAACCGTTGTTTATATATTAGTAAATTTGCTTTTATTATGCAACTTCATTTCTCATTAGATTCCGTAGCAAATTTAATAATTTCTAAGTTATTCTCTTCGTAGCTCTTTATATCTCATCTTTTCTTAATTTTTGCAGTTCTTTCATTGTCTGATCAGTCATCCGTATTCGAAAGATGCTCCCTACGACATCAATTTATCGATCGATACCCCATGCCAGCGACCATGATAATGAACAAAGAATAGAGCAATTATACACACAAAAAGTTATCACCTTAACTGGCAATAACTTTTCACATTCCTTCTATACTGTTTTAGTATATTCCAAAACAGGAATTATATACCACCATTATATTATTTCACTAGGTTATACTGTTGGTCTTCTGCATGGACCTGGGCAATGCATCCTTTGCATTCTTCCAGGGTTCATCAGCATAACGGTAATCAAACTTATTAATGAACCATTCCAGGTCATCTCTGACACGCTTCATATTCTCTAAGTATAACTTGTTTAATTCTTTGATAAAATCATTCAGTTCTGCCCCGTTAAGATATTCCAAAGCACCAGTATATAAGGTTTTATAATGACTTGTACAGAAGCCCTTCGAAGCCTGGAATTTCTTGCGGAAGCTTTCTTCATTATGATAAATATGAAAAATCGTTGCAATGTAACGCTCGAAGGTACCGTCTATCTTATTGCACACAAAACAGTTATGCTCCAGCTCATCAAGATAATGAACGACTCCGGAAGACTCACCTTTTTTCTTAAATAAAAAAGGAGAGGATAACCGAATACCGCCGGAATGCTTTTCAACATCCCGAACCACCTTGTCCATATGGGTCTTTAAAATGAGTGCCAGACCCAGACGGTTCTGATTTTTATATAACTGCTCCAGATGCTTTTCGCAAAATCCCAGCCGCGAAGTAGCCTCTCGGATGTCATCCTCCATATAGCTGGGTCCCATGGTATAATCAATTGCATCTGTTTCCAGCTTCTTTCTCATGGCGCAGATCGGACATTCGCTATCGGACTCAAAAGCTTCACTTACCGGAATGGTGTATAACTTCTCTTTCATTATGATCCTGCCTTTAACTATTTTTGGTTCGCGCGTATCAAATCTTTAATATCTCTTGCCTTCTGCTTAATTCGCTCATTTGCATCTCTAGAGATCAATACTCTGGATATCCATCTTCCGGCTTCGTCATATTTGCCAATCCTGCGGGCTAATTCTGCCATCAATAAGGTTATTGTGATTTCATCCATGCCGCACATGGGAAATGCCTCTTTACTGAAGGCTTCATCAAAGCCGTCATAGGCTTTAGTGATAAAGTCCATCTCTTCCTTCTGAAGCTCCTCAATCTGTTTCATATAATCCGGCAAATTCTTAGGCAGCTTCTCTGCTTTACCCCTGATAACCCAAGCAGTTTTCAGACAGGTATAAGCACGTTCGGAGGTCTTTGCCTTTTTCACGATAGAATTTACTAATGCCAGCTTATGTCTGGCAACGGCATCATCATAATCAAAAATACTGCCAGCTTCCTTGATACCGCGGAAAGAAGCCGATATGCTTTTCTTAATTAATCCTGCCTGCGCTGCTGTTACAAATTTGAAAAAACGGTTAAGTGCTGCGAACCCACAATTAGGACATACAATCGCATCATACTTTAATGGATCCATATTCTGATAAATCGGTCTAAGATCAGTATCCAGATTAAGCAGTTTTACCTTACCTGATTTTACAGTCTTCGACTTAAATTCCTGATCACATACCGGACAGGTATATGTCTTATCAAATATGTTATCTTCTTCGGAAAAAGCATCTTTATCCACATCTGAGGTACCTTTTGCATTTTCTTTTTCCTTTGCGTCATAAATATCCATTTCCGATAAATTACCGAGGCCAAACGCCTCTAAGCCTGAAAATAAATTAGCCAAGCACGACTCCCCTTTTCTTTTAGTATTTTAAGTTGCTCTTGAAAATTTATTCGATTCTCGAGTCAGTCAGCGTTAAAACATGTCATCTACATGTATTTATGAAGCGGTTATGAACCGCTGTGCCACCATTCACAACTTATTCAGGTTTATAGGAACTCTTTAAGGATACAATTCTGTTGAATACCGGCTTCTCCGGCGTGGAATCCTTGCTGTCCAGACAGAAAAATCCTTGTCTTAAGAACTGGAAGCTGTCGGGAGCTTTCGCTCCTGCTATACTGGGTTCAATATAACATTCCTTTAATACCGTGATGGAATTCGGATTAAGATTTAAACTGCCATCTTCATTATAGACACCCTTGGATTCATCAACAATATTCTCATACAGACGAACCTCAGCCTTCACTGTTGTCTGAGCTGCTACCCAGTGAATGGTTCCTTTTACTTTTCTTGCATTGAAGCCGGAACCGCTCTTTGTCTCCGGATCATAGGTACATTGAACCTCGGTTACATTACCATCCTCATCGGTTTTATAACCGGTGCAGGTAACGAAGTAAGCATTCATAAGACGAACCTCATTGCCGGGGAATAGACGGAAATATTTCTTCGGCGGTTCAATCATGAAGTCCTCACGTTCAATATATAATTCCCTTCCAAAAGGAACCTGTCTTACACCCATCGCTTCATTTTCCTGATTATTCAATGCTTCCAGATGTTCAATCTGGCCTTCTGGATAGTTCGTGATAACAAGCTTAATCGGATCGAGTACTGCCATGATCCTAGGTCTCTTGAGTTTAAGATCCTCACGGATACAATATTCCAGCATTGCATAATCAACGGAGCTCTGGCTCTTAGATACACCGCATAATTCCATGAACATCTGGATGGATTCCGGTGTATAACCTCTTCTTCTTAAGGCGCTGATGGAAACAAGTCTCGGATCATCCCATCCATCAACGATACCTTCTTCTACTAACTTCTTAATATATCTCTTACCAGTAATTACATTGGTCAGATACATTTTTGCAAATTCAATCTGCTTCGGAGGAATCTCATATTCTAATTCCCTGACAACCCAGTCATATAACGGTCTGTGGTCTTCAAACTCCAAGGTACAGATGGAATGAGTGATGCCTTCGATTGCATCTTCAATCGGATGAGCAAAATCATACATCGGATAAATGCACCATTTGTCCCCCGTATTATGATGAGGTACTTTAGCAACACGGTAAATAACCGGATCACGCATATTGATGTTCGGAGATGCCATATCGATTTTGGCACGAAGAACTCTGGAGCCATCTGCAAACTTACCAGCCTTCATATCTTCAAATAACTGAAGATTCTCTTCGATGCTGCGGTCACGGTAAGGACTGTTCTTACCGGGTTCAGTTAAGGTACCACGGTATTCTCTGATTTCATCGGCAGTCAGGTCACAGACAAAAGCTTTCCCCTTCTTAATTAGCTTAACAGCAGCTTCATACATCTGATCAAAATAATCGGACGCAAAAAACAGTCGATCTTCAAAGTCTCCACCAATCCACTTAACATCCTCGATGATGGAATCAACAAATTCCGTCTTTTCCTTAGTAGGATTGGTATCATCAAAACGAAGATTAAACTTGCCGCCATACTTTTTCGTCAAGCCGTAATTTAAAAGTATCGACTTGGCATGTCCGATATGAAGATATCCATTCGGTTCCGGAGGAAATCTTGTTACAATGCTCTTTATCTTGCCCTCTTCCAGATCCTTATCGATGATCATTTCAATAAAATTCTTGGAAACTGTCTCTTTTTCTTCAGCTTCGTTCACTTTTTCTTCAAAATTCTCTTTATTCTCCATGAAGAACCTCCGGTCATATATTCTGAATATACATATTGTCATTTTCCAATTTCAATAATGTATTATTACACAAAATTTAAATACAATCCTACCTTTTTCCTTATATAAATACATATGTTATATAATACCACAGTTTATTTCAAGATAAAAGTATAAATATTAAAATCAGTCTTATAACCTATGCCAGACCCAATGTCCGCTTTCATATGAAAAGGCTGCTCCGCTGATTTACACTACTTCGTTGTAAATCAATTAGAACAGCCGTTATTTCTTATGTACTATTTGGTACGATAGAAAATATGGTCTCCGATAATCACGTAATCGGAATACTTTTTCTTGATACTGCCTGCCTCTCTCTTATTCGTGAAGCACAAATAGGATCCGATGTTATTCTTGCCTTCCAAGGCATCCTTAGCAGCCTTGATTGCCCTTGCCATCGCTTTCTTCTGGGCTGCGGTATTAGGTTCTGTAAATTTGCCTGTATCGTAGGATTTTAAAGCTTTATCAAACGCACTTAAGCCGGTCTTGCTGCTTTTGATCGTTACGGAAAACTGAACTGCCCACTTATGGTCATAGATTACTTCCTTAATGGTTTTTACATGCCAGAACACATCGCTTTTGGATCTGTTTATAACTACATTGGCTACTGCCAGCATTCCTTTATAGGATTGATTGCCTGCTTCTGCATATACAAGGCAGGAAAGGAGTCTCAAATCTGCTTCAGAATAAGAAGCTTTCTTTACTACCGGCTCCTTCTCATCCTTTGTCTGGGTTTTCTTAGCCGTTGTGTCATCTTTTTTATTCTTATCGGTAACTTTTGTATCAGTACTTTTCGTATCAGTAACGGTAGCTGTATTATCTTTTGCAGCATCAGTTGAACCTGTATTATCTGTACTGTCAGTATCATCGAGTTCTTCATCACTGATGTCTTCTATGACCTGCTCATCCATCTGGATCAGCGATTCATCATAATATACCTGACCTTGTTCATCAACATAATATCCTGCACCCAGTACAACACCCTGATCAGCTGTATCTGAAACGGTACCCGGATCAACAGAATTTGTATCCTGATTACCTGTTGTTACTGTTGTATCTGCTGTATCTGTTGCTGTAGTTGTTGTTGCTGTTGTTGTCGCTGTTGCTGTTGTTGTCGCTGTTGCTGTTGCTGTTGCTGTTGTTGTCGCTGTTGCTGTTGTATTTGATCCGCTTACAGTCTGTGTCTCATTCGTATTTAATTCCGATGCAAATGCAACAGTATCAGGATAAATCAACAGCATGATTGCTGCTACTAACAGAAAAAGCATTAGTTTTGTGCAGATATTCAGTTGCAGTTGTTTCATTAATCTCATTATAATCTCCTTAACATGTTACATATTTGGAAAATTCATTACAATCTGTTAATAATTACTTAATAATTATATCATAAATTCTTAAAAAATCAACCCTCATTTTTATCGGCTGATAGTTAATCGTGATAGTTAATAAGAAAGAGACTGCTGCATAACATATGGCCAAACCTTTCGGATTAGCCAATGTTTTGCAGCAGCCTCTTTCTTAATCTCTTCTATTATATTAAAATACTATTCTGTTTCATTATCCATACGATACTGAGCAAGCAGTAGATCCAGCATGCGTCCATAGCTCTTAACACCATCGGTCTGGGCGTTCGCCTTAAGATAGGTATCATTAATGGAATTGGATACCGTACTCACCACCGTATCCTCATATTTCTGCCAATAATCGGAGTTTGCAACAATATCCATCAGAACACCATCCGAATACATATCACGGATTTCAAAATAAAGATCCGAATCCTGATCATATAAAGCATTCCCCGCTGTTACCAAGGCAAGCATGGTACTGCTGTATTGCAGCTCCACATTGTCGGAGGCCATACCTGCAAGATAAGCCAGATAATTAGCCTCATCTTCTCTCATAAAGCCTCTTTGATGAGCCATTTCATGCAGCATCGTAGCCGGTACGGTGTAATCAGGTATATCGACGTTCACATTTGCTTCCATGGTAAATGGGAAAAAGATACCCGTTATCTCCGTTGATGACATCAATTCAGACAGAAGAACCGGCTTGGGTGCCCCATAGGAACCACTTAAAATCGGATAGTCCTCGGCAAGATTATCATAGGCCTTTTCAGCAATTTTTGCTAGCTGATAATTGCTCATGGAAAGCTGGAATACTCCTGATTCATCCGTCTGGGGAATCTGCTCCCTGAAGTCATTCGCTTGAAGTGCCAGACTTTCTGTTAAAGCATATAATTCCTGCACACTTGATTCTTGAATTTCAAGATTCGAATAGGTGCCAAAGGAGCTTCGGTAATAGTTCAAGCCACCGCAAAGTGTAAATGTAAAAAGTGCAATACTTCCCGTGCACAGTACATTAAGGATTCCTTTGACCAGTCTTTCCTTACGGTTACTTTTTACTACAATCATTTTTATGATAAATCTTAATAAGATAATCAAAATCGCAATCGGAACCGTAATTACCAGTATCTCTGCAATGGAAAATGGCAACAGCCCGGTAATCGTCGATATTATCTGTGAAATCCATTTATATATATGTTTCGCATAGATCTGTTCTGCGAAATAACTGCTTTTCTTAGCTAAAATAATTAAGATGAATGAGATAGGTAGTAAAATCAATATATAGATTCGTTTATAAGCAAATATCTTCTTCATACAGTGGACCCCCATCTGTGAATGCATCTGTCTGTCAACTTATCCCCTTATTATAGTATCATTAATTTGCATTCCTTGCAATGGCATGGGCACAAAGCAGGTCAGTAATCCGTTACCAAAAATGTCATAAAAGCTTATCCATAGGTTAAAAATGTTTATTGTTTTGTTGATAATGCCATATAAAGTACTATTTTATCATGTCACGTATGATCATCGCTGATTAAGAGAGTACATATTCCTTTCTTATCATAGCTAAAAAAGCTTATTATTTCTTATCGGATGATTATTATATGTAATAATGCGCCAAAAGGAATCCGGCTTCCTGCTGCTTTCTCCAGCAATCATACATAGGAAAAAGGCCTGCCCCCTGTTAAGTGATACGCTCCTCCTTATGGCAGACAGTTTTTATTACTAATATTCGTCAGCCAAAAGGAGTATTTCACTTAACATTGGAGCAGGCCCT
>DATMUM010000038.1:0-35220 GCA_035564175.1 Mobilitalea sp. | reverse complement strand
AGCATACCTCCTGATAAATGTGGTGTTTGCGGGGATTTCCCTCCCACGTAACGAGCCGTAAGTTATAAACTTACATCAATTGTGCCGATGAACGGCTCTGATAACAAAGCGAATTATTAATTATAATTCACCCGGCGATCTGTACTGTGTGAATCGCCTTTAAAAGTGTTTCTTCCACTTTTCCATTACAACAATGATTTCCCATGCGAGCTGAACAAGTCAAACCTGTCGAATGATAATATTACTGGTCATCTGATATGAATAACTTGCCAAGAATTAATTACGAACCTTCACTTCACTGAAACCAATCTCAACCGGTGTTTCACGTCCAAACATATCCACGCTGATTGTAACACTCTGCTTGTGAGTATTGATCTGCTTGATAACACCAGTTGTATTCTCCCATACACCGGAGATAACTGTTACGGTATCACCAACTTCAAAATCAACTGTGACTTCATTGTTCTTAATTCCCATGCTGCGCATCTCTGCATCAGTCAACGGAACGGGCTGCTTTGAATCCGGTCCGACAAAGCCTGTTACTCCTCTTGTATTACGAACTACATACCATACGTCATCATTCATAACCATATGGAGCAGTACATAACCGGGAAACATCTTCTTCTGAACACGTTTCTTAACGCCGTTTTTCACTTCAATGACGTCCTGCATCGGAACAGATACTTCCAAGATCTGATCTTGCATATCTCTGTTTTCGATTGTTTTCTCGATGTTCGCTTTTACTTTGTTCTCATACCCTGAATAGGTGTGAACAACGTACCAATTTGCTTCTGACATATCCTAATCACCCTTATCCTATAATAAGAAAGCAATACCTTGTTCGATTGCATAGTCCAAAACATAAATAACTGCTCCTAAAACAATGGTAACTGATATGACAGCAACTGCCTGCTTCGCAAGGTATTCTTTGTCCGGCCAAACAATCTTCTTGAACTCAGACTTAATTCCCTTGAACCAGCTTCTCTTTGGAGCCTTTTCGGTTGTAGTAGTATTAGCCATCTCTCCCATGTCTTCATTTCCTTTCAGATTAATTATTTTGTTTCCTTGTGCAATGTGTGGGTTCTACAGAATTTACAGTACTTCTTAGTCTCCATTCTGTCTGGATGTGTCTTCTTTTCTTTTGTCATGTTGTAATTGCGTTGTTTGCAATCCGTACATGCCAGTGTGATTTTTACGCGCACAATATCCACCTCCGATTTCTCTTGTTGCGCTTAGATCGCTTACTTTGATTTAGGCCGTTTTTTAGGCATAAAAAAAAAGCCCTCTTTCTTCGCTCATTTAATATATCATAGACCAGATTGTACGTCAACATATTTTTTCCTTGCCCTTTAGTTATCGATATTATAGGCTTTTTATATAATATAAACAGAGACGCATCTTGAGTATGATATGATGACTAGGTTTCCCGCTCATTATATCAAAAGTAATTTCTTATTAAAATAGCAAATGGGGCAACTGTTAAGCTGCCCCATAAGTTACGATAAGATATTAATCGCTTATGTAACTCGTATATCATTATCTGCAACATACTTATCTTATCATAGTCTAGGCTGTATATGAAAAATCATTATCTTATCTTAGCTTAAGCTGTATATTAAGCATCATCATCTTATCATAGCCTAAGCTGTATATTAAGCATCATCATCTTATCATAGCCTAAGCTGCATATTAAGCATCATCATCTTATCATTGCTTAAGCTGCATATAACATCATTATCTTATCATTGCTTAAGCAGTATATTAAGCTTCATTATCTTATCACTGCCTAAGCTGTATATTAAACATCAGCTCGATCGTCTGAGCTGCACCGTTATCACACAGGTTGACTTAAGTCCGCTGGCCGTTGTAGCTGTAATATATACCTTTCCTTCTGTCATTGCAGTAACTTTTCCGGTTGTAGATACCATTGCTATCGCATCATCAGAACTCGTATAGGTTATTCTATCGGTACAACCCACTGGCTTGATAATGGTTCTTAAGGTTATCTTCTCTCCGACATTGACCGTCTTTTCATTATAATTCAGTTTAAAATCCGTTGCCTTCACCGTTTTTATAGTAATTGGCAGAATCATCATATTGCCCCGGTTATCCACTGCGAAGATGGTATATGTGCCATCCCTCTTAACTTGAAATCTACCTTTACCGTCCCTTAATACTATCTCCTTACCGGCATCTGTGGGTAGAAAATCTTCCGCTTTTCTTACACCAGCCAAGTATTTTACCCGTTTGAGACCGCTTTGCATATCATTGGCATTCACCGTAATGGTTCTTGTGTTATAATCTTTCGCTATTGTAAATGCTGCGGAAAGCTTTGGAGCAGTCGTATCTTCAATCACCTTATAGGTCCTGGCTGTTTCATTTCCTGCATAATCCGATGCATAAAAGGTATAGGTTCCAGCCTTTGACAAATCAACCTTATCATCTTCAACTGTTGTACCATTCATGCCATGCTGAAAATCCTCTACCGTCTTTTCACCATAAATCCATTTCACCACCCGGATCTTCGAAGCTCCGGCATCCTCGACATGAACCTTTACCGTCATCTCACCTTTATTGAACATCGTGTCAAAGGCCATCACAGGTGCCTGCACATCCTGGGTCAGATTATTTGCTGCCATTACTGCATTATAAGCACTGGGTATCCCACCATACAGCATATATTTATCCAGGCTGTGAAGCTTCTTTATGTTGCTTGTTATGATATCCTTAACGTTCGATGCATACAGATGATTATTGTATGCATATAACATGGCTGCTACAGCTGTAACCTGTGGTGCTGCCATAGAGGAACCACTCATGGATTCATAACTGCCTACTATCGTACTGTAAATATCATCTCCTGGAGCTGCCAGGTCTACGGAGGTTGCTCCATAATTGGAATAATCGGTCATTTGTCCATCTGCGTTTATGAAAGTAACTGATATCAGGTTGTCGAGATGAAAGCTAGCCGGATACATCGGCTTCTTATCATTGTCAGCACCTGTATTACCTGCAGCTGCGACAAAGAGCATATCCGATTCTCTCATGACTTCTTCTAATTCTGCCGAGTAGGTCTGGGTTCCCCAGCTCATATTACAGATGTCTGCTCCCATCATGGTTGCATATTTGACAGCTTCAATCGCACTTGCAATATCGCCGTCACCATTTTCTCCGCCATTGATCTTCAATGGCATAATCTTTATATTAATATTAGAAGCAACACCGGCAATACCCATGTTATTGTCAGCTACTGCTGCAATAATTCCGGCAACATGAGTACCGTGGTTATCATTGTCTTCCGGAGAGGCCATATATTTTTTATAGCGTTCATTATATTTATAATGGCATACTGTGTTGTCATTGTTATAAAAGTCCCAGCCATAGACATCATCAACATATCCATTATTATCATTATCTATATTGTCACCAGGTATTTCACCTTCATTAATCCACATATTATCAGCCAGATCCGGATGCTGATAGTCAACACCGGTATCTATAACTGCTACAATTACCTCATTATCTGCTGCATTTGCTTCCGCCATCGTCTGCCAGGCATCTATAACATCCATATCAACACCTTCGGTGGAAGGTTTTATACTTTTCATAACCTCCGATAAATCACTGTATTGTCCCGGATTATCTATATACCACTGGGTATCAAAAAAAGGATCATTATGAAAGCCCAAAAGATTGATATCCCCGTTAGTTCTTTCTGCCATTACCTTCGGCTTTGCGGTAAGATTACTTATTGTAATGGTGCCCTTAGAATTATTTTTACCTTGAGCGTCGACAGCGCCTTTCACAAATACCAGCAAGACAAGAGCGAAGAATGCTATTCCTAATATATAATATTTATTAAAATAATTTCTATTTTTCATCATTAGAAACCTCCATTCTGCCCATCCTTATGTCTTTACATCATCATCCTAGCTTCCACAATTGGCAATCATGTGGCAAAATCATTAATTATAATTAAAAAACTGTTACGATATATTACACCTTTTTAATATTTATGCCCATATTTTGGTAGTGCATTTTTTGTCATATTATGTTATACTTTCTTTACAAGAAAAACTTGTCCCTTCACATGTAAAAATTAAATATATGGACACTATTTTCCAACCTCATAAAGGAGGTGTAATTATGAGTTTAGATAATCATAAGGCTTTAGCGGAACATAGGGAATTTTGGGATAGTCTGCAAATGGAGATGTTAACTTCAAACAAAGACTTTGATCAGAAGGATTATCAGGCTTTCATTGAAAGAAGCTTTATGTTTTCCATCTTCTTCAGAGGCTGTACCGTTCTTGAAACGGCCGGATTTCTGAAAGCTCTGGGACTTAAAAAAAATGGTTATGTTATCCTGATAGAATTACTGGAAGCCAATAAGAACAACATAGCCAGCTTTACAATAGACGAATTAAGCTTACATCTTTATATTAAGAAAGTTCTTTATGATAAAACATGCACCCTGGGGCCTTTGCTTACAAATCGGATGTGCATCCTGATCAGCCATGATGATATTCTTCCTGAAACAGCGTTAAAAGAGGAAGGCTTAGCTATTTGCAGTGAGCTCGCTCAGGCTATAGAAAAGAATTATAATTTAAAAATAACTGCCGGAATAGGCAGTATGCATAGCTTATATTCCATTTACCCTTCCTTTACAGAAGCATTAGCCTGTCTGTATTACAAAGGGGAGGAACCCTATGTCCATTATACCGATTTAAAACGCGTAGAATCAAATACACAGTTTGATTACCTGATTACTGTGAAGCATTTCATTGAAGCAGTGCGTTTACGTAAAACAGATGCATATGACTACTTTGGGTTATTAATGGATTGGATCAGACCTTTCAGCGACGCAACGAAGCGCAGTAAGATACTTGAGCTTCTTGTACTTGCACATCATTCGATAAGTCTGGATGATCAGGATGATCAGAAGCCTTTAGATTATATCGGAGTTGCAGCAGATTTGTTGAGTTATGACGGAAATCAGCTGATCGATTACGGATATCAGCTATTCATCTATATTACAAGATATGAAAAGCCCCAGAATTCCATTGATTACTCTAATCATATTGTGAAAGCCACGAGAGAGTATCTGGAAAACCATTATTCAGACGATATCTCCTTAGAGGATATAGCTGAGCAGGTGAATATCAGTCCCCAGTACTTCAGCAAACTAATTAAGAAAACCACTGGTTTTAATTTCATTGACTGGCTCTCTATGCTCCGGGTAAAAAAAGCAAAAGAGTTGTTAACCAACTCTAATTTGACCGTGAAGGAAGTGTGCTTCATGGTAGGTTATAAGGATCCGAATTATTTCAGCCGCATCTTTAAAAAACGCATCGGCCTCACTCCTAGTGAATATGTAAAAGCAAACTCGTTCATTAGCAATAAGAGTTAAAGAACAAGCCACTGTACATAGACGTCACATAAGGATTGCGAAATAGCGCCTTTTCACTGTTTGGATATGTAACTATTGTCTTATCAAGGTATTCCATCGGATTTATTGCAATTGTCTCTGCTTTATTAAGAAGCTTTGCAATGAATCCATTTTGACGGTTAAAGAGGCTTTCCATCCCGCCATCTTCTGCTGCCTGTACTGCAAGGGAATCTTCCAGCTTCATTGTCCCATCCTCCTGCGCGGTAAAGCCGCAGGCCGATAGCTCATCCTGATAAGCTTCCTCCAGATTCTTCATCTCACCGATCAGTTTTGCTGCTTTATAATGCTCTTGACTATCCAGAGTCCGATCTTTCGCAAGCTTTATTAAATTATTATAGGTGGTCAGAACTGAATCTACTGCAGAAAGAATTTTCTGACTGTCTGATACAATTTTCAAGGATACCGGATGGTCACTGCTTTGAAGCAGGGTGATTCGAAGGGTATTCTCAAGATTAAAGGTGTTCGTTGCTGTCTGTTTGTCAATGCCATTCAAGGAGAACTGAGCTAACCCTGCTGGCTTATCCATGCGGTTCATGCCAAAGAAATCAACAATACCGTCACTATGTAAATCCTCATCTTCAAACAGGAATATCTTATCACCAAATCTGCCTGTCATATCTGAGGCAATCTTCAGGATGCCGTAATCCTTCGTTTTGCCTTTCTCAACGGAGGCAACAATCCCAGGTACCGATTGATTCAAAAAATCAGCCATATTCTTTAAGGTTTCCTGATTTTCCGTTCTGGTCTCCTGGTTATAGGTAAGGGTATATGTTTCATCCCCGACTCTGGCGGTAAAATTATACTCACCGATTGGAAGCCCTTTCGAGGTTAATAAAAGCTCACGTCCCCGATTTACCTGGCCCTCTGCCAGAGATTTAATATCGAATTCAATTTGCGGAGGCAGGGTGTCCGTATCCGCATTGAGTAACCGTGCAGAAAGGGTCTTCTCATCACTGATGGCAACTGATTTACTCAGAAAACCCGAGACCTCCGGGTCTGACATTTCCGTAATTTTTGCCTTCAAGGCAAGTGCTGCTTCCTTCACACCGATTGTATATTCCTGATTCTCTTTGGTCAGGTTGATCTTGTAAAAGGGCGAACGTTTACTAAGGTTTACAATATCTGCGTAAACCTTTTTCAAATCACTCCTTTTACTCACAGGATACTTCGTATTCCTGTTGATAGGTATGCTTTCCAACATAAGATTATATGCTTGTACCATTCAGATCCTCCTCCCGCCAGAATTAAAATTAAATAAATATCTATTCGAGCTATATTAATTTCTTTATGGAATTGCCAATTAATAATGACTGCTTCATAAACACAGTGTCCAAGGGTGTACTCTGCTCATTTTCTATCAGCTGAATTAACTTCTTAGCTGCTTCTCTGCCGATATTATCCCTCTCTTGCTTTACAGTGGTTATTTTTGCTCCCATTAAAATATTCATATGAACTCCGTCATAGCCTGCAACTGATACATCCTTAACGGGCTGAAGGCCTCGCCTTCTGATAGCACTGATAATTCCCATCGCTGACTGATCATCCGGTGCCATAATGCAAGTAGGCCGGTTGGGCAGCTGCAAAAGCTTCATCGCTACCTCTTCTGCCATATTTGTATTGCGATACTGGCTTTCTAAAATATATTCCTGAGAAACTTTGAGACCGTTCTCCTTCATGGTATCAAAAAAACCGTCCAATCGGTTTTTGGTCACCAGAGATGCTTTTAATCCATGGATATATGCTATCTTCGTGTGCCCCTGACGTATGATATAATTAACCAGCTGCTTCATCCCATTATAATTATCCGATATGATGGAATAGGATTTCTGAAATGCGTAATCAATCGTAACCACAGGAAGCTCACTGTTCACCAGCTTAACAACTTCATCACTTTCATAATCGGCGCAGACAATACACACACCGTCAAAATGCCTGTATTGGCAATGTTCCAGATATGTCATCTTTCTTCTGCCGACGTAATTCTCAATAAAGGTGATATCATAACCATTCAACGCGGCTTCTTCTTTAAAAGCTGCCAATATATGCGCAAAGTATTCGTTCTTTAACCCCAAATTTGTTATCGTATTAAAAAGAACGCCAATATTATAAGTTTTTTTAAGTTTTAACGCTCTGGCATTAGCATTAGGGAAATAGCCCATATCATTTGCGGTTTTAATCACAAATTCTCTCGTTTTGTCACTAATATCGGAATAACCGTTTAACGCTTTACTAACTGTTGACACCGACACTCCGCATCGCTTAGACAGTTCTTGAATCGTAGCCATCTAGTTCACCTGTTCCCTTATCTTTGTGTTCCCTATATATGCATAGTACAGCTAATTGTATTTTATCTGATAGACACTATTAATTCAAGGGGAATATTTAGGGCTTTAGCCCCTGAAAACGGCATAAATGGTATATCTCCCGCATGTTCTATTAAGCTTTCTGTACCTGGATCACCTCCACCGAGCAGGCAACGGCACACTTGCCGCAGTTTTTACATTTACTGTAATCTATATAAGCAAGGTGATTATCAACACTAACAGCATCATATTCGCAAGCCTTCACGCAAAGCTTACATCCAATACATCCGGCTGAACAGGCTGCTTTTACCTCTTTACCTTTGTCCAGAGAGCTGCAGGCAACAAGGTGTCTTGCAGCTGCAGGTACCATCTCAATGAGTTTGTTCGGACATTGCTTGGTGCAGGAGCTGCAGCCGGTGCATTTTTCTTTATCAACTACTGCTATTCCATCTACGATATGAATTGCATTGAAGGCACACACTTTCACACAGGAGCCAAAGCCCAGGCAGCCATAGCTGCATTTCTTATTACCCTTACCGGGAACAAGGGATAGCTTCCGGCAGTCCTGAACGCCGTAATATTCATACTTCACCTGCGTCTTGTCACAGGTACCGGCACATTTCACGAAAGCAACCATTTTCTCTGTTTCTTCAATGACTGTACCCATGACTGCTGCAATCTTTGCATGAGCGTCTTTATTGGCAACGGGGCAGGCATTGGCAGGAGCTTCACCTTTGGCAATGGCGCTAGCAAGACCGTCACAGCCGGGATATCCGCAGCCGCCACAGTTCGCACCAGGAAGATATTCACGTACTTTGATTTCCCGTTCATCCGCCTTTACTTCAAAGGTCTTAGCTGCAAATCCCAGGAAAAGGCCGATAAATAAGCCCACTCCGGCCACAATGGAAGTCGCCACCACAACTCCTTGCAGATTGAAGGCAGCTGTTACGTTAATGACATCTTTGAGGAGACTTCCTGATATTATAATTTCTTCTAAGAACATATCCAAGACCCCCTTCTATAATTTGAGACCCGCAAAACCAAAGAAAGCAATTGCCATCAGACTTGCAGTAACCAGAACAATCGGGGAACCTTGAAAGCTCTTCGGAACATCATTATATTCAATGCGTTCACGGATTCCCGCCATGATAATGATCGCAATGGTAAATCCAGCAGCTGTTCCAAAGCCGTTAATGATACTTGGTACAAGGCTGTATTCTTTCGTAACATTGATCAGGGCAACACCAAGCACTGCGCAATTGGTTGTAATCAATGGAAGATATACGCCAAGAGCGCTATACAGCGCGCGGCTGTATTTCTTTAAGACCAGCTCCACAAACTGTACCAGACAGGCAATTACCAGGATGAACACAATGGTCTGCAGGTACTCCATATGCAGACGTACGAGAATCTGTTCATAAATAATACTGCATAATGCGGATGCTACGGTAATTACGAAAACAACTGCGCCGCCCATACCTGCTGCTGTATTGGTCTTTTTTGAAACTCCAAGGAACGGACATAGGCCAAGGAATTGACTTAGAACAACGTTATTTACCAAAGCAGAGCCGACGATGATCATGATAAGTTCTTTCATCTACATCAATCCTCCTTTTCGTTATTATTATTTGAACCGGACTTCTTTGCTTCATCTGCTTTCGCTGAAGCTATTTCATTTTTGGCAGAAATGACTTCGCGGTTCGTGGTACAGATGCTTCCTCCGCAGTGAGAACAGTCTCCGCCGCAGCCGATGTTATTCTTACCTGAGCCGTTGGTTGCAGACGGCAGCTTCATTTTATTCTGTAGTGCCGTCAGGAGTGCCATGGTAAGCAGCGCTCCGGGTGCAAGGATGAAAATTGTGATTGGTTCAAAGGAGTCGGGTGTAATCTTAAAGCCGAAGATGCTTCCGGCTCCTAATATTTCACGGAAGGAACCGATTATCGTTAATGCGGCTGTAAAGCCAAGTCCCATTCCGATACCATCAAACAGTGATACCCCGATGGGGTTCTTCGCAGCATATGCTTCCGCTCTTCCTAGAATGATACAATTAACTACAATTAACGGTATGTAGATACCAAGCAGCTCATTTACCACGGGAAGATATGCTTCCAGCAAAAGCTGAACTATGGTTACCAGAGAAGCAACCACTACGATATATGCCGGTATTCTTACCTTATCCGGAATCGCTTTTCTGAGTGCCGATATCAGCAGGTTGGAGGCTGCAAGAACTACCGTCGTGGTAAGTCCCATGTATAAACCGTTATTACCGGAGGTTGTTACCGCCAAAGTCGGACACATACCCAGCATAATGATAAAGGTGGGGTTTTCCTTAATAATACCGTTATAAAGTCTTTCAGCGTATTTGTTCATTACTTAGTACCTCCCATATCCGCTGCATTAGCATTAATAAATGCAATACCAGCATTCACTGCATTGGTCACAGCCCTTGAAGTAATTGTTGCACCGCTGATGGCGTCAATCTGCTCATCCGAGGTAGCTCCTGTTTTCGTAACCATAAACTGGGTAACGTTCTTATGTAAATACTGAGCAAGAAATCCCGGCTTCGTCGCATTCATACCAAGACCGGCGGTCTCACTGATGGAGGTAATTTCGATTCCCTGTACGGTACCATCCTTGGAATAGCCGAAAACCAGGGTAATATAGTCTTTATAGCTCTGGGTAGTGGTAACCATGATATTGTAACCAAGGGTTTCTCCCTGGTCGTTCACCGCTTTATTAACCTCATCGATCGTGATTCCGGTAAAATCTTTGTTTAACGTAGCTAAATCAATTGTGGAAGCCAGGTTCATCAGCTCCCCATCTAATTCAAAGGAACTGGCTGAAGTAAAAACCGCCTGATTTGCTTTCTGTTTCTTAGCTTCCTGCTGCTCTCCGATCGGTGTTTTGGTTATCTCATACACATAGCTGAGCGCCAGGCCGGACACCAAGGTTATGAGGAACAAGGCAATCGCATCGATGATCAGAGTGGATTTGGTTTTATTTTTCAACTGCGGCACGCTCCCTTCCAAAGGATTTCTGGCGCGTAGCCTTATCAATTAACGGAACTAACAAATTACAAAAAATGATTGCATAGGATACGCCCTCGGCAGTGCCGCCAAGATGCCGGAACAATCCGGTAAGTAATCCGAGAAAGACACCAAAGATGATCTGTCCTTTTGGAGTAATCGGACTTGTCACATAATCCGTAGCCATGAAAAATGCTCCCAATAATAAGCCCCCACCGCATACCTGACCTAACAGAAAGGTGGTATCAAATCCTTTACCGCCAAAGATGAGCATGAAAACTACCGTCGTCAGAATATAGGTCAACGGAATTCGTAAAGAAATAACTTTACGAAGTACCAGATAAGCTGCACCCATCAGGATGGCAATTACACTGGTTTCACCGATCGTTCCGCCAATCTGTCCGACGAACATTTTATACAGGTCAACAGACTCCCCGGCCTTAATTGCTGCCAATGGAGTTGCCCCGGATACGCCATCTACAGCCATAAAGCCCTTCTGTAGGTAATCCATTACACCGGGGGATGCAATCTTATCAACTGCAAAATCCGTCATCCGGTTAGGAAAGCTGATCAGCAAAAATGCACGGGCAGCCAGTGCCGGATTCATGAAATTCTGGCCCAGACCACCAAACAGCATCTTAACAATCAAGATAGCAAATATACCGCCGAGAGCTGCCATCCACAAAGGAAAGCCGGAGGGGACATTATAAGCCAGAAGGATACCTGTTACTACGGCACTGTAATCTCCTACGGTAGCAGGTTTCTTCCTGTATTTACAATAAAGAAATTCAGTCATCACGCAGGCTAGAACAGTAACTGCAATAACCATCAAAGCATGAATACCGAAATTATATACTCCGAATAAGCCGGCAGGAATTAAAGCTATTATAACATCCTGCATGATATTTTTAGTTGTCACCGAACTCCTGGTATGCGGAGCTGCTGACACATGATACAAATCACTCAACACTTACACCTCTTTCCGAAAATGTCTATAAGGAACCTATATGACCTTTGTAACAACCGTTATGCTTTCTTTCGCTTTGCCAATATGCTTGCCCTGGTCTGCAGGATGGACTGTGTCAGGCTGCGCTTCGATGGGCATACATAGGAACAGCATCCGCAGCCGCAGCATTCCATGCCATCCTTTTTCACAAAGCCGTCCTCATCAGAACGGTTGCTCAGTGCAGCAAGTTCAAAAGGCATTAATTGAAGGGGACAAGCTAAAATACATTTGCCACAGCGGATACAGGGTGATTCCTCCACTGCAGCCTTGTCCTTAAGAAAGGCGAGAAAGGCGGAAGTTACCTTGGTCACAGGAACATTACTAGTATACATTGCATTACCCATCATTGGACCACCGGAAACAATCTTTTCCGGTTTGTCTTTAAAGCCGCCTGCAGCCTCCAGGAGTTCCCAATATTCAATTCCGATTGCAACATTAAAATTGCCGGGGCTCGTAATTGCATCACCGGATAAGGTAATTATTCTACGAATCAACGGTGTACTTTTCGCTACCGCCATATAGACGGAGATTACCGTATCAACATTATCTACCACACAGCCAACCTCGGAAGGAAGCTTCCTGGAATTCAGCTTTCTTCCGGTGACAGCATATACAAGCTGACGTTCTCCGCCCTGCGGATACTTCGTTTTCAAACTATGTACTTCTATTCTGTTTTCTTTCGATGCCAATTCGCTTAACTTCTTTATAGCTTCAGGCTTATTATCTTCAATTGCAATAATTCCTTTGGCATTCTCAAATAATCTAAGGATAACCTTCAAGCCGCCGATTATTTTCTCCGGTTCCTCCAGCATCATACGATAATCAGAGGTTAAATACGGTTCGCACTCTGCTCCATTTACTATTACATAATCAATTTTACTGTCATCCTTAGGAGTAAGCTTTACGTGAGTCGGAAAGCCAGCTCCGCCAAGTCCAACAATACCGGCATCTTTCACCAAATTACGTATCTCTTCTTTGGTCAGCTTGGTGAAGTCCCGTTCCACCCCAAAGCTTTCCACTGTTCTGTATTCCTTGTCATTCTCTATTACAATGGATTCAACCATCGTTCCCTGAACAGTTAATCTTTTCTCGATCTCTTTCACCGTACCGGATACGGAGCTTATGATATTGGCAGATACAAATCCCACTGCTTCACCGATCTTCTGTCCTACCAAAACCTTTTCTCCCTTTTCAACGACAGGCTTAGAGGGAGCACCTATATGCTGGGATAGCGGAAATACCAGATCACTCCTAGGTAATAGGACTGTTGTGGGCTTATCCATTGACAGCTCTTTGCCGTCATAGGTATGGATGCCGCCCAGAAATGTTGACCTACCCATATAAGTTTGCCTTCCTTCTTTTATTTTAATATTTTGAATTACTCTTTGCCTTTGTTAAGCTTAAAACAATGTTTGTACCTTTAGTCACGCCCTTCTTATTATAGCATAAAACTTCCCGCTAATGTACCATTATTTCATTGATACTGGTATCCATATTTCACAAAGATATTTACCGTTTCCTTGATATACATTTCAAATCCAGGAAATTAGGATTCATTGAATTATCTATTGTTTTATACGGCAAAAGAGATTATCCCGCAGCCGTGCGACAGGGACAATCTCTTTATTTTTCGTGATATGATTTAAAATGCCTGATTGTATCTTACTTTATGAAGATATTTCTCCTTAGTTGCCAATCCGCCCCTGATATGGCGCTCTGACTTATTGAGGTCCAAGACTACCCTTGCTCTTTCGGCGAGGGAGGGGTTAATTTGCGTAAGACGTTCTGTTACGTCTTTATGTACGGTTGATTTCGAGATACCGAACTGCTTCGCGGTCTGCCTCACAGTAGCGTTATTATCGATGATATAATTTGCGATTTCAACCGCCCGTTCCTCTATATAGCCTTTCATAGTGTCTGCGTTCCTTCCTGGACCGGAACGCATTCCCCCTTATTATCGTTGTTGTTACATTGTATGCAGGGGAAAACGGCAGTAGTACTGAGAAATAATGCCGTTAGTATTGCTTTGGAATTATTTTTTTCATATCGTTATTGTTCTCTGCTATTAGTACTAAAAAAGCTGTCTCAATTTAGCATTGAGACAGCCTTTTATATGATATTAAACTATTATTCCAGAGAAATTACTCTGTGATATCAGCATACTGGAAGTACCAGAAGCCGTAAGGAGAATGCCAGGATCCGGTGATCTTAGTACTCTGCAGATAGAAATCATTGTAATAAGCGATCGGGATGCAAGCAGCATCTGCCATCAGGGTATCTTCAGCCTGGTGCAGATAACCGGAACGGGTCTGAGGATCAACTTCAGCTGCTGCCTTATCCATCAGTGCATCATAAGCAGGGCTGTTGTATTTACCATCGTTGTTGCCGTTGGTACTTACAAGCAGCTCAAGCATATTGGAAGGATCGTTGTAGTCGAATAACCAACCGTTACGGCTCGCTTCATAATCACCGGCACGACGCATAGGAGTGAAGGAAGCCCACTCAACTACGTCTACATTAACAGTAATACCAAGTTCTTTCCAAGCCTGCTGGAGATACTGTGCAACTACCTTGTGGTAGCTAGCGTCGTTGATGGAGTATTTGATCGTAGGGAAGCCCTGGCCATTCGGATAACCAGCATCAGCTAATAACTGTTTTGCTTTAGCAAGATTGCCCTGGAAATCGTTGATATCGATATAAGGCTTACCGCCGTTTGCGTTATCCATGAAGTAGCTGCCATCCCAGTCAGTTACAGCAGTACCAATAAAGTTAGTAGCAGGTGTGTAGGTTCCCTGCATCAGGGTTTCAGCTACATATTTTCTATCAATTGCTAAGCTTAAAGCCTCACGTACTCTAGAATCAGAGAACTGAGGAAGGCTGTCGTTAAGACTTACATAATAAGTTCCTAAATCCGGATCAACATGGAAGTCTGATTTGCCCTGAAGAGAAGGAATTTCAGCTGTAGGAACGTCCTTAATCATCATAGCTTTGCCAGTCTGGTATGCAGCATAGGAAGCAGTAGAATCTTCCATCAACAGACACTTAATTGAATCCAATTTAATAGAAGCTGCATCACGATAATTGGGATTCTTCTTGAAAAGAATATAAGAGCTGGGAACCCACTCAGCAATATAGAAAGGACCATTGCAGACATAGGACTCAGGTTTTGTAGCCCAAGCATCGCCATTTTTTTCGATAGAAGCCTGGTTAACCGGGCTAAGTACCTGGAAAGCAGCTAATTTGTCAAAGTAAGCACAAGGATGTGCAAGTACAACAACAAAGGTGGTGTCATCCGGTGCGGATACTGCAAGCGCATCTACATTACCTGCAGCTGCCTTGTCAAAACCTTTTACCATACCAAGAACGGTCTGGCCGTAAGGTGCAGCAGTGTTAGGATCAGCAACACGTTTCCAGCTGTAAACAAAGTCCTTTGCTGTTAAAGCGGAACCGTCAGACCACTTCAGATCTTTACGCAGATAGAAAGTCCAGGTTAAACCATCATCGCTTACCTTATAAGACTCAGCTGCGCCGGGGATAATCTTATTATCCTTATCCACGTTCAGCAGACAGTCAAATGTAAACAATTCATAGTTCGCACCATCTACAGAGCTGTTCAGTGCAGGATCAATGGTTTCAGGGTTTGGTCCTAATTCAATAACGATCTGTTTGCCGTTATCGCTGCTTCCGCTGCCACTGTTTGCTTTTGTACCGCAACCAGTGAAAACAGTCGTAAACACCATGATCAGAACCAAGAGTAATGCTAAACTTCTTTTCATAATTTTCCTCCTCATTTAGAGTTTATATTCAATTCACCGTATTATATTTACGGTAATTGGACAAAATTATGTATCCTCATATTGGATACGTGCCGTCCGTTGATGGATGACTGAAGCGTTACTTTACCTCTTCTACTTAACCTTATCAATGTGGTGGCATGCTGCATAATGACCGGAAGATACCTCTCTGAACTCCGGTTCTTCCTCAGCACAGCGCTGATCAGCATAAGGGCAGCGGGTACGAAATCTGCAGCCGGACGGGGGATTAACCGGACTTGGCACATCGCCTTGCAAAACGATACGCTGTGCGCTTCGGGAAGTCTCCGGATCAGCAACCGGAATTGCTGAAATCAAGCTGCGGGTATAAGGATGAATGCTATGGAAAGTCAGTTCGTAGCTGTCCGCCAGCTCCACCAGTTTTCCAAGATACATTACACCGATACGGTTGGATATATGTTTCACAACGCTTAAATTGTGTGCGATAAACAAATAGGTCAGACCCATTTTCTCCTGAAGCTCTTCAAACATGTTAACAACCTGAGCCTGAATGGATACGTCCAGGGCGGAGATTGGCTCATCGCATACAATGAACTCCGGGTTAACTGCCAATGCTCGGGCTATGCCGACGCGCTGACGCTGTCCGCCGGAGAACTCGTGGGGATAACGGTTCGCGTGCTCTGAGTTTAATCCTACAAGACTCAACAGCTCAATAATACGATCCCTACGCTGATTGCCATTAGCCGCTAGCTTGTGTATGTCAATAGCTTCGCCAACAATATCGCCTACCGTCATACGGGGGTCAAGGCTGGCATATGGATCCTGGAAAACAATCTGCATCTTTCTGCGATATGGCAGCATTTTCGCATGGGTAATGTCTTTTCCATCATATAAAATCTTGCCGTCGGTTGGCTCAATAAGACGAAGCAGGGTACGTCCGGTGGTAGTCTTGCCGCAACCGGATTCACCAACAAGGCCCAGCGTTTCTCCCTTATTCACGTAAAAGGAAACATCGTCAACGGCTTTCACAACCTTTTTCTCGAAAAATCCTCCTCCGCTAACGGAAAAATATTGTTTAAGGTTCTGTACTTCAACTAGTTTTTTATTTTCCATCAGGCCTGTACCTCCCCTTTCTCAAATTTTGCCTTGTCAAGCAGCCAACACGCACTGTAATGGTCTTTGCCGAGATCAGTGTACTCAGGCATAGTCCTCAGACAGATTTTCATGCAGGAATTGCAGCGGGGTGCAAAAGGACAACCCGCCGGGGGGTTAAGCATATCTACGGGCTGACCTTCAATCGGGATCAGCTTCTTGTGTTCCAGTTCCTTAAGCTTGGGTACACTCAGCAGCAGACCCTTAGTATATTCATGGGAAGGATGATAGAAAATATCATCCGTAGTACCAGTCTCCACTACCTTACCCGCATACATTACAGCGATGCGGTCACAGGTGCCGGCTACGACTCCCAGGTCATGTGTAATAAGGATAATAGCCATACCCAGCTTATTCTTGAGTTCTATCATCAGCTCAAGAATCTGTGCTTGAATGGTTACGTCAAGAGCTGTGGTAGGTTCGTCGGCAATCAGCAGCTTAGGCTCACAGGCAAGCGCTATGGCGATCATCACACGCTGACGCATACCGCCTGACAGCTCGTGCGGATACTGCTTCAGACGTTTATCAGGTTCGTTGATACCAACCAGCGTCAGAAGCTCTCTTGCACGCTCGTAGGCTTGTTTTTTATTTTTATCGGTATGAAGGAGAATAGCCTCCATAATCTGATTACCGATTGTATATACCGGGTTGAGACTTGTCATGGGGTCCTGAAAGATAATTGAAACCTCATTACCACGGATTTTGCGCATTTCACGCTCCGTCATCATATTAATATGATGACCGTTGAAATATATGTCACCGCCGATCACACGGCCGGGATGTGCAGTCAAACCCATCAGGCTGTAAGCGGTAACGGATTTACCTGAACCACTTTCGCCTACGATGCCCAGCACCTCGCCCTCACGTACGGTCAATGACACATCGTTGAGGGACTTTACTTCACCTGCAGGGGTGAAGAAGGATAGCCGCTCGTTGCGTATATCTACTAAATATTCGTTCATAAGTTTTACTCCTCTCCATTACTCAGCTTTTCATCTTGGGATCGAAAGCATCTCGCAGTCCATCGCCGAATAGGTTAAAGCTGAGGATGATGAGACTGATGATGATAGCCGGTGCTAAAAGTAAATATGGATAGGTATTCAGTCCGGTAACAGCGTCACTTGCAAGAGATCCCAGGGAGGGCAGCGGAATGGCAACACCCAGACCTAAAAAGCTCAAAAAGCTTTCCGTAAATATAGACGAGGGAATCTGTAAGGTAGTTGTAACTATCAGTGTGCCAATACAGTTAGTCAGCAGATGCTTACGGATGATACGGGCATTGGAAGCACCGAGCGCCTTGGCTGCTGTTACATATTCACTCTGCTTCAGAGTAAGCACCTGGCCACGAACAATTCGCGCCATACCCACCCAATAGAGCAGGGCAAATACCAGGAAAATACTGATTAGATTGACACCGACAACCTGAATCCAGTGGAAACCCGGTTTGGTGGCCAGACTTTCCATAGGGCTCTTGATAGCAAAGGATATCAGTACAATCAACAGAATATCAGGAACTGTGTAGATGATATCAACAATTCTCATCATGATAAGATCCGTCCAGCCTCCGAAGAAGCCGGATACAGCTCCGAAAATTGAGCCTATAACCAGAATAATAGCGGAAGCGATTAAGCCAACAAGCAAGGAAATTCTGCTGCCCACCATTACGCGGACGGCATAATCACGACCAAGGTTGTCTGTTCCCAGAACGTGAGGAAATACCTTCTCACCTGAATCAATACGAGCCTGCTCCTGTACGGAATGAGTCATGGGCTTGAGATACTCGGAGCCCTGAATCTGCTGGTCATATTTATATGGATAAAAGCTGGGTACAATAAAAGAAAATACCATGATGAATAATATTATTGCAAGGCTTACCATCGCAATATTATTTTTTCTTAAACGTCTTATTGCATCCTTCCAGAAGCTGACACTGGGTCGCATCTGAACCAGGCTTTGTTTTTCCGCATCTGTAGCGGGTAGAAAGTCGTCAACATTCAGTTGAAAACTCATTAAATTTTTTCCCTTCATTTCTCTTTCCTCCTACTTTAGCTGAATACGCGGGTCAATCAGCTTATATACGATATCTACCAGCGTATTCATCACGATAACAAGCGTGGCTAGAAAAATCGTGGTGCCCATGATTACGGTGTAATCACGGTTCATAATAGAGCTTACAAATTGTCCGCCCAAACCGGGGATAACAAAAATCTTCTCCACGATGAAGCTACCTGTCAGGGTATAAGCTAACAAAGGTCCCACATAGGTGACTACCGGCAGGACTGCATTTCGCAGTGCATGCTTGAAAAGGGAGAGGAATTGTGACACACCCTTTGCCCGGGCTGTCCTTATATAATCCTGACCGATTACGTCCAACATGGAGGAACGCATCAGTCGTGCGATATACGCAGTTGGATAGAAGGTGAGGGAAAATACCGGCAGGATATAATTAAGACCTGAGGTCAATCCAAAGGTGGGCAGCCACCCAAGATTAACACCGAACACATACATACCGACGGTACAAAGAACGAAGCTGGGTACAGCTATGCCGAAGGTGGCTATGACAATGATGAAGTTGTCTATCCACTTGCCCCGGTTCATAGCAGCAACACAACCTAGCGGTATTCCAAACAGAAGAGCCACCAGCACCGAGATGCCACCCAATCTTGCAGAAATGGGGAATTTACTGTAGATGATATCAGCGACATCACGACCGCGCTGTTTCAAACTTAGGCCAAAGTCGCCATGAATTATGTTGAGCATATAATTTTTATATTGCACAATCAGCGGCTTGTCCAAACCAAATTTTTCCTTAAGAGCATTTTGCGCCTGCACACTGATAGATTTTTCAGCTACGAACGGACCACCAGGCACCAGGTTCATGAGGAAAAACGTAATGGTGGCAACCAGAAAGATCGTCAACACAGCTAAAATCACTCGTTTAAATATGTACTTTGTCATACATAAATACTTCCTTTTTTAATGTAATTTTGTGTAACTCATGTCCATAAACATGAAAATACAACCGTTCCCGGTTGCACTGTCTACGTTGACATATAATTTAAAGTTATTATAACAATCATGATAGATTATGTCAAATAGTTAAATATAGAAATTGCACTATATTTTTAACCAAAATTTCAAATACTATTCACAATTATGCAATATATAGGATTCCTTGGAATTTATTGTTACATATTGCTTTTTATTTATATTTTTAAATACAAAAATCACCTGCCCTCAAGTGGATAGCTTCTATCCGGCAGGTGATATTCTAGCATCAATCAAATTCTTTAATCCGGTTTAAAATTCTTCGATAACGGAACCGTGCCATCTCGTTTTTCTTCAGAACATCCTCTTCTGTTCCGGTGTACTGGCAGCGGATGCAGTAGTATTCCTTCTTCTCTTTATCATAAAACATATCAATATCAATATCTCTCATAAAACAGGAGGGGCACCTGTAATTTAATTTGCCTTTTCCAGACTGAGCCATGTTGTAAATACCTCCTTATTCTTTAATTTCGAAGTGTAGCCCAAGGTAAACATTGGTGAAAATGCATATCCTTCCTTAATATAACCAGTTGCTTCCTCCTTGGATGCAGTCAGTAATACTTTGGTTTCAATCGGGGGAATGACTGCGGATACTTCTATCGCACCATCAAGCTGCTCTTCTCTGCATTTGTAAGCATATAAAATTTCTTTATTTTCATTATCCTTCTTACAGCTAAGGGTAATGCTGGTCATATCCTCAGGATATTCCGTTGTACCATAGCAAGCAACCATATATTCATTGATATCAACTTCCGCTTTTGGATTACTCATCTCCAGGATAGTTCTTTCCATCCCGATCTTAGAGGAGCCTTCTTCAAAATAAATCTTCGTCTGAAGCTCAATCGTCAGCTGATTGAACTCGATGTCAACCGGGTCCAGAGTAAGGATTCTTGTCTTGCCTTCCTCAGAGAATTTAGCTTTGGTCCTGCAAAGAGCCAGGTCAACTTCCTCTCCATGATAAGACAGCTTCGCACTACGGATGGTACCTTCACCAGCATAATGGGTAAAGTATCCGGCACGGTATTTTTCCTGTATCAGGAAAGGATAAGAAGCATCCGTCACATGCTTGGTGCCGATACCTACAGGCCAGTTCAGCTTTGCTGCATAGGGTCTTAAATCTACAATTGCACCGCCCTGATCCATATTTACGCAGGTTCTCATAAAGGGGTCACAATACCAGAACAGCTGCTTATCGGAGCCGTACAAGATATCCTTCCATAATGCACATTCGGGCTGGGTATAAGTCTTATTGGAACGGTAGTAATCAGCGAATTCAGCCATGGTCATATCCGTCAGCTTACCTTCTTTTTTCAGACTGCCATAGTACGCCATACCGTCTTCATACGACTGTTTCAGAAGCTCATAAGAAGCTTCCCAGCGTCCCATCTTATTTAACCAGCCAGGTCCGACAAACATCATATTATAAGAATAGCCATGATTAAATTTCTCAAGATGGCGATACTGGTCAATCAGATTGTACAGATATGGGTACTGTCCATCCTGATAAATCATGCCGCGTAAAACATTCTGAGGATGTGTTCCAAAATTTGAGCCATTGCCGTCATAGCAAGCAAGCAGATCTCTAGACAAATGAGGTATTGCAACAATTCCGCTGTCCTCGGCTTCATCCGCTGCCGGTGCATGAGTATTCTGCCTGGATGGGATCCAGGGATTCCAGGGGCCGCCGTCCATGAAGGTATACCAGGAATTATTACAGGTATGATATGCCTTCGGGCCTTCCTCCCAACAGGTTGCAACCGCACATTTTACCGTCGGATATTTCTCTTTGATATAGTTTGTCAGTTCAGCATCCATATAATAGGAGCCGGTGGATTCGGGATAGAAGCCAAAGCATTCATGGAATTTCTCAAATACATCGTCTACGATTGATTTCTTGTCTTCCATGGAAAACATCCAGATACAGAAATCCTTTGTTTTATATTTATCCCTGAACTGTGTACAGGGAAGTCCTAACAGGGATAAGGCTATCTCATCTCCATAGGTCTTATGATTCTCTTTTGCAATTGCAACAGCTTCCTCATTGAAGAGACTCGCATAGGTCATGTGGATTGTTGTCTTAAGTCCGTTTTTATGCGCTGTCTCCTGCTGAAATCTGAATATGTCCAGAGATTCGGTCAGAAGATCATTTCTTCCGATGTCCTCCTCTTTCCCATGCCCGGTAACTTTTTCAGCATATTCCGGTACCAGTTCCGGCCTGTGAATAATGTTTACAATAAAATCACTCATAATTTGTCTCCTTCAATTGTCGCTTTTGTGCAAGCTGAATTGGCAAGCCAATTCACTTACTGCAAACATCAGCATTCCATAATCGGTTATAAACACCATTGCGCAATCGGTTGTTCTTAGTCTTGAGTATATCATCGTATCCAATTGTTGTCTATGTATATTTATTATATATTTACATGTGCGTCGTTGTGCATTTTACATACTTCGTTGTATTTTTCATACAAAAAAATCCTCAAAGTTAAAGATTTTCTCTTTGACTTCGAGGACAACTCGTGTTTTGTTGCTCAAATATACATTCTCGATTCATGAACTGCCGATTATTTCGTCGATTCCTTTAATACAACTCCATATCCCAGCATCGTCTTCTTCTTAACCTCTTTCCCATCGATCAGATCCAGCAAAGTACAGCAGGTTACCATACCCAATTCATTGATATCAAAGCTTAACGAGGTAATCGAAGGCAAATTACTTTCCAGCAGGGAGCTGTCGTAGAAGGAGGCAACCTTCATCTGCTGCGGCACCTTAATATGCTCTCTCTTCAATTTATTAAGCACATACAGACAAATCAGATCATCCATACATACAATACAATCCACCTGCATTCTCAGAAGATTATCAACAATCTTATCCGAAAGCACGGAACTGTCAACATTCATGTAGACAATCTCTTTATTAACCGGTATATCATGAGCTTCAAAAGCATCCAGATAGCCCTTGTAACGGTTCTGGGTAACAACATGCGCCTCATCGCCACCAATTAGAGCAATCCGTCTCATGCCTTTCATCAGAAGGATTGACGTCAGCTCCTTACAGGCACTTCTATGATCATTATCAACCTGAACGACTTCATCATCCAGCGAGCTTCCGATTGTTACAAATGGAATATCCTGCTTTTTCAAATATTCTGCCGGCTTATCATTCATCAAGGTTCTAGTAAGAATAACGCCATCTACCTTACGGTTTTCGACTATGCTCTCCAGCTGGGAAATATCATCACCTTTAATAATCGCATTAATCGTGTGATAATTCACCGTGGATGCTATTTCACTAATTCCGAAAATGCATTTCTGAAAAAACGGCAGATCAACCAGACTATAATCGCCATGAATTGCAACCGCAATATTATATGTCTTTGATTGCGCAAGTCCCCTTGCTATCGCATTCGGTATATAATTGTGCTCTTCGATATACTTCATGACTTTTTCTTTCGTTTCATTTCCAATTCTGCCTTTTCCGGAGATTACTCTGGAAACCGTTGTTTTAGATACACCCAATTCCCTGGCTATATCATCTAGTGTTAGCTTTTTTTCCATAATCAGACCCATCTCATTTATATGATATTTTTATGCGCAACAGTTGTTCTTTTTAGTATATAATTGGAATAAAAAATTGTCAATAAATACAATAATATTATTATTTTCCCGTAAGGAAGCTTCCTGCATAATTACGAAAAAAATATTTCAATTGCGGCTATTTCCTGCCTCGATTTGCTTACGGTTTGCTGCGTTTCATCAAATAGGAAGGTATATCTGCGCAATCGATTGCATGATTATATGATACCAACATCTCACCCCCTAGTCAATGGAATATATAACGACATCTATGAATAAAAATTATGCAATTGTAACAATTATATTTTCCATTTAATTACATTTGTTATAAATATTCCCCAATAGCTCTCTTATATACAAAAGCCCAGAGAGCACTTAATCTATTTATCTATTTATTTACATAATCTATTTACTTAATCCATTTACTTAATCCATTTACTTAATCTATTTCGATACTCCACGTTTCATTATTACATATGAACGTTTCTCTATAATAAAATTCAATTGCTTTACTCATACTTGTAATTGCACTAAACATTCATATTCCATATCAACCTATCATTTAAAATTCAGCTTTACTTCCTAACTATACGCGATATAATTAATCTAAAGTGCAAAAAATGGAATTGAGGTGATTATTTGACCATTAATGAACAAAGAAGTGAATTTATTAATTCTATTATTGAGGATGACAAGGCTACGCTTGAGGAAGAAGAGACCCTGCACAAGCTTTTAAAGGAATATGTTTCGAAGGATAGGCTATCAGAAGATAACGCCAACACCACTTTTGGCCAGAAAGCTGCGGATAATCTTGCGAAATTTGCGGGTAGTTGGACATTTATTATCATTTTCTTTGCCGTCCTGGTTTTCTGGATTATAATAAATATATATTTACTGACAAAACCCTTTGATGCCTATCCATTTATATTGCTCAACCTTATCCTGTCCTGCCTTGCCTCCATACAGGCCCCTGTCATTATGATGAGCCAGAACCGCCAGGAGCAGAAAGACCGGCAGCGATCAGTAAACGATTATAAAGTCAATCTAAAATCTGAAATTATCATCGAAGATCTTCATATGAAACTGGACTCCATACTGGAAAATCAGCAGTTGATAATGGATAAAATCAAGGAACTGGAAAAGAACAATGGATAAATTCCAGGCGTATTATTACAACAGGAAGCAGAAAGGAGAAGCATGAGGAATCCTCCGATTTATCATGCAATATAGTTATGTACTACCAGATAAGGGACGAAATTAAGAAAATAAGATTACACGATGTCAATCCGGAGATACTTACGGCAGGTATTATCTCACTGCAAGAACTGGAGCAATGCTACGATCAGTTTGGCTTCTCCCCACTTACCGTGGAAGAATGTAAGGTCGATGTCCAGCATCTTCATGGAACAATGAACGCCTACTACGATTATTTGTTTGGTGTTATCATCGGACTTAATCCGGGACAGATCATCAAGGTACAGGATCGGATCGGCATCTATATTAAGCGCAACCTCTTACTAATTGTAATTATTGAAGACAAGGATGACAGCACAAAGATTAAAATGCTGGATTTACTGGAGCATCTCAATCTTAATAAGATATCCTTGGAACGTTTAATCTTTGGCTTCTTAGAACGCTTCATCAACCAAGACTATTCCTTATTGGCTGACATTGAGGAAGACATTAGCGAGCACGAGGATAAGATTATCGCACGTAATTTGGATGACAACTTCAATTACCAGATCACAGCCATCCGCAAAAAGCTCCTGCTGCTGGATAGTTATTATCAGCAGTTCATCGCCATTGGAGAAGAGCTTGAGGAAGACTCCATCGACATCTTCAGCGAAGAAAACCTTCATTTCTTCGGGATATTTTCCAGCAAGGCTACCCGTTTATGCAATAATGTTCGTATGCTGCAGGAGTACAGCATTCATGTAAGAGAATCCTATCATGCACAGCTGGACAATGATATGAACCGGATTATGAAGATATTTACTGTAGTTACCACCGTCTTCCTTCCTCTTACGCTGATTGCAGGCTGGTACGGAATGAATTTCTCTAACATGCCGGAGCTTACCTGGAAATACGGTTATATCTATGTTATTATCTTCAGCATCATCGTTGCAATATTTTGCTTTATTTATTTCAAGAAAAAGAAGTTTTTATAATAACAAAACCTCCGAAAGCCTGTGTTGCATACACTGGGCTTCGGAGGTTCTTTTCTTATATGTATCCGATTTCTATAATTTCATGTAACCATAGCCATTCACTATTGCCTCCAGTTTGTGTTTGGAAGCACACATGGGGCAATCTCCGATGGAATAGCTCATGTAGTCTGGAAGATCCTTCGGCTTGAAGATCGAATGAACTTCTATATCATCAACTTTATCAACTGCGCTGAAAATAGAACTAATTCCCTGAACTATTCCGCCGTAATATTTGATACAATCAACACTTCTTCGGAGGGTATCACCTGTGGTGGCTGAGCCCGCTAACAACAGAATATGCTTACTGTAAACCGCAGACAGATTATTCTCCCTGAAAATCATTTGTCCTACTGTGTTAAATGCAGGTGTGATGATATAAATCGTCTGATGTGCATTCATTGACATAATGCCTGAACCGCTTAATTCCTGGGCCAGATAAGCTCCGATAACCTCACATCCATCCAGGCAGACAATTGTATCCACTATCGTAGCTGTCATATACTGCTTAGCCATCACCCTGGCCGCCTCGACGGCTTCATTTTGTCTGGATCTCATCGTAGTTAAATCAATATAAAGATTAATGTGGGAATTGTTCGTAGCGAAATGTCCCGGCATAACCTTTAATGCAATTTTCTTGTTCATTGGTGCATAAATCCTAATAGCTCTGCTTTCCATAAAATTACTCCCTTCGTATCAACAAGCTTCATTGTTTCACTATTAACGAATAACTATATGTACGGTGCCATTCTTATGATCCATCTCCATTATATCCCAGTTACCAAGTCTAGGCAAGGGCTTCCGGTCTTAAATTATTCATGCCTTCCATCGATTTCATATAATTCATCTTTCCTTTTCTGATGTGTGACAAGATTACGGAAAAGGTACATCGCTTCTGATATTATGTGCTTCGAGTAAGTATATTGAAAGGAAGGTCATGTTTATGTCCGATATCGTTATTTCCGAAGCGAAAAGATGCCTGCAGTGCAAAAAGCCACAATGCAAGGCTGGCTGTCCGGTAAATACACCAGTAAATGAAGTTATCAAATTAATGTTGGAAGGTAATATCGTCCAAGCCGGCGAGACGCTTTTCAATAACAATCCGCTCTCCATCGTATGTTCCCTGGTATGCCCTCATGCCAGACAATGTGAGGGACACTGTGTTCTTGGTAAAAAGGGTGACCCCATCAAAGTTGGAATGGTGGAAAACTACATTTCCGATTATTATTTAAGCTATTCAGATATTAAGCCGTCAATGAACAACGGTAAAAAAGTTGCTATCATAGGCTCCGGACCAGCCGGTATCACCATTGCCATAACGCTTGCAGCGAAAGGCTATGATATAACCATCTTTGAAGCACATGATAAAATCGGAGGTGTGCTGCGTTATGGTATCCCGGAATTTCGTTTACCAAAGTCCATCCTTGATAAATTGAAGGATAAATTAATCGATATGGGAATTAAAATACGCCCAAATACATTAATCGGTCCTACGATTACAGTTGATGATCTGTTTCTGGATGGTTATAAGGCAGTATTCATCGGTACTGGCGTCTGGAACCCTAAGATACTTAAGATTAAGGGCGAGACCTTCGGCCACGTCCATTATGCGATTGATTATCTGAAAAGCCCCGAAGTATATTCTTTAGGGAAGAAGGTATGTATTATCGGAGCAGGTAATGTGGCTATGGATGTAGCCAGAACTGTACTAAGAAATGGTTCCCGTGATGTCACTATCATGTATCGCAAAGGTCCGGAGAGTGTGGATGCAGACGCAACTGAAGTCGAATATGCGAAGCTTGACGGCGTTAAATTCAATTATTATCAAGTACCATTGGAAATATTAGATGATGGCATCAGATATGCTCAGACACATGTAACCGGTACCGATGAAGATGGTAAGGAATTCGTAGAAGTTCAAGAAGGGGAGGAAGGCTTCTTCCAATGTGATTCTGTTATTTTAGCAATTGGCCAAAATCCAAGAAGAAATATTGTGAACAGCTCGAAAGAAATTGACGTTAATAACAGAGGTTTGTTAGTTACCGATGATAACGGAAGAACCACCAAAGAAGGGGTCTTCGCTTCCGGTGATGTAGTGACCGGAGCAAAGACCGTCGTAGAAGCTGTCAGAGTCTCCAAAATAGTAGCAGAAGCTATGGATGAATATATTCAGTCATTAGAATAGTCCTTTATACGGGCTATTCCCAGGACTTCCATATCTCAGGCTGATAACCGATCGTAGCTTTCTTACCATTACGTACGATCGGTGTGTGAAAAAGCTTTGGCTTCTCCAATAGCTTCTCCTCCTGATCCTCCGGCGAAAGATATTTCATCAAGGCCAGCAGGTCCTTATCCTTCGAAGTCGTATCCAGAAGTTGTTCAAGACCTCCCACAGCCTGTTTTATATTATTAAATTCACCTTTACTCATGCCAAATTTGGCTACATCAATGGATTGGAATTTTACTCCCCGTTCTTTAAAATAACGTTCCGCCTTCCTAGTATCAAAGCATTTAGGCGTTCCATAGATTTGTATGTTCATATTCTTCACCTCATAGTAAGTAAAATAAATTAAGAAACCGGTCGATGGACTAAGCATGGGATAATATCGAAAATCTGCCTTTATCAAGGAAATTCTTTCCCTTAACAAAGAAGGTGGAGCCTTCTTCTTGCAGAAACTCTGCCGTGTATGAGGTACCCGTGTAGGAGGTACGCTCCATCGGGGTAAAACCTAAGACAACCTTACACTTTGGAAGCTTCATCAGAGAGTTAATTACCTGCTCCAGATCAAATCCCTTTTCACAAAACAGATCCATTAATATTAGTTCATCTTCCCTCCAGGCTGCAACCGCTGCCAGATCCTGATCTTCAAAATAATAGATATCTCCTGCCATAAAGGAGGTCAGATAGAACATAATCAGCTGCGGATTATGAACCATCGCATACTGCGAAACAGGCTTCGCGCGGTTAACCAGGCGGGCAATCATTGCTTTATCCGTCTCATAGTTCATATCAATTTTACGAAAGGGAAGCTTTCTGCTGCTTTCCTTGAACTGCCTGATATAAACATATTCATCTGCCGTAGTAAATCCGAACTTAGGATAAAAATCGAGAACCGTATTATTTGCATATAGATAAAACAGTTCACAGGTATTCTCATACTGCTCCAGTACAAGGTTCATCAGTGCCTTGCTTAGACCTCGGTGCCTGTAGGCCATATCCGTCATAACAGTTCCAATCTGCACCGTATGGTGAAGTTCTCCATTTACCAGAAAATCAATAGGATTAACTGAAATATTCGCTACAATCTCATTGTTATGCAGGAAGGAATATGGACGGTATCTGTCTGTCCAATAGCCCTGCTGATACCACTGCTCAAAATCAAAGCCATAGGTCTTCTGAGTCAAACGGTTAAGACTGTGCCGTAAATGTACGTCATCTTTATAGTTCGTAATCAGGGAATACTCTTCCCCTTTCATGTTAACTTTTATATTAACTTTTCTATCGATATCCATATCGTACTCCCTATCATAATCATTAATAACGGCATAGCCTATAGGTTCAACCTTTATAGTAGTATACGCAGCCATTTCCTGCAAGATTGATCTTAATAAATAAAAACAATTAAGGCTTATGATTATAATTAACCTGGAGCTGCAAGTATTGATAACATGCAGAATTCTTCAGGTACTACGTAAAAAAGGACGGCGGGCAACCATGTTCACCTCAGATAAGACATGATAAATTTTGTCTTTCTGTTTGCAATATGATTGCCCGCTGTCCTTTTTACGGAATACGTTTGTAAATTCCCTTGCATATCAATAATATCTTAAGCTTTTGTAAGCCTTGTCTCTTTAGATTAACTTTATATTACCTTGCAGGTTCTATCGCGTCTTATTTTTAAATAAGCTTACAATTCCTAATAATATAACTGCACCTACGATGGAGATTAGGAAGCTCCATAGATTGAGTCCTGTTGCCGGTCCAAGGCCAAAGATACGTGCTAACCAGCCGCCGATAAATGCACCTACAATACCTACAACAATGTTTAATCCAACTCCCATATTCTCATCGTTACCGGTAATCTTACTTGCAATCCAGCCGGAAATTCCTCCGAGAATTAACCATACAATAATGTTACTGATTTCTGGCATTACAACAATCTCCTTTCCATGCTTATAGTTACGATTTGTCCTTCTTACCTTCTTTGGCACGGTCAATCAAATCGTTAGCTTCCTGAAAAACATCTTCCTTTACTTCATACAATTTATCTTTAACTTCCGTCGTCATCGTCCGGAACTTACCGGTAAATTCAAGCTCTTGATCATTCGTTAGCTTGCCTGTGGCTTCCATTACTTTGCCTACGGCTTTGTCTTTGGCATTCTCTAATTTGTTCATAGCATTCTACCTCCGAAGAGTTGATTAAGTTAACAAAATAGTATATTTATAATATTGGCATTATTCATGGTTACTATACTTACAATTTCATGCAGCAGATGAAGTGTTATACTTGAAAGGATTTTTATGAATGATATAACAAGTGTTATTAAGGCCAAACAATAAAAATTTTATTGAAAGAATCGCAAACTATAATAAATAAAGTCACAAGATAAATAAAGCACTTTAAGATAAGGAATATACTTGTAGATTTTGTATTTTTAGTAAATTACTTTTTGGAGGATATGACTGATGAAGTCAATTGAAGTTGTTGCAGCGATTATTATAGAGAAGGACAGAATATTGGTAACCAGAAGAGGCTATGGAGATTTTATAAATCAATGGGAATTCCCCGGCGGTAAAATGGAACCGGGAGAATTCCCGCCAACCCCATCCTTTTTAATCGATGGATCGGAATTTATGATAGATGTTTTCGATTTTATTGCGGTTATCCAGAAAGGTATCAATGATGGTCGGATCAAAATGCTTTCCTTTTCCTTCGATCATGATATCCATTGCTACCTCTAGCGAAAATGCTTCCTTATAGGGACGCTTGCTGGTTAATGCATCAAATACATCCGCTACTGCAACGATACGGGCAGCTAACGGAATCTCCGTGCCTTTCTTTCTATTTGGATATCCGGAGCCATCCCATTTCTCATGATGACCTCCTGCAATTTCGACTCCCATTTGGAACTGGCTTCTGCCTCTTTGCTGTAGATTTCGTTCTGCGGACCGAAGAACATCTTCACCAAAGGAAGCGTGATGTTTCATTTCATCGAATTCCTCCGGTGTGAGCTTTGCGGGCTTCAATAAGATACTGTCCCTGATACCAACCTTTCCGATATCATGAAGAGGGCTGAAGCGCTCTATGTTATCGATATATTCCAGAGAAATCTCATCGGTGTAAATGTTATTCTCATATAAAATCTCAGCAATTACCTTCGAATAGATGGACATACGGTCAAGGTGCTCACCGGTATCCTCATCCCTTGCTTCTGCCAGCTTTGCCAGTGCCAGAATACTGCTATATACGATGTCACTGATGAAGATATTCTGATTTAAGCTAATAGCGATACTATTAGCCAAAGTACGCAGGAAGTTCAGATGCTCCTTGGTGTAGACGTTCCTGCTGGTGCTGGAGAAGAATATTATTCCCATCGGTTCTCCTGATACGATAAGCGGCAGCGTAATGGAGGATTTAATTCCACTCTCCAGAATAACTTTGTTATAAGCCTTCAGTGGTTTGCCCTTGCAGTATTCCTCCAGATCATTGATAATTCGCACCTCACCTGATTTAATCAATACTCCAAGACTCGTATCGCTAATCAGCCAGGCAATGCCGCGGATCTTCTCCGGTAAACCTATAATAGTGCCGTCAGAGACTCCATAGGATGCACGCAGATATTTCTTATCCTCGCTGATTAATGCAATTCCGATGTAATTATACGGAATAAAGGGAGCAAAGGTATTTCTGATAAAATTCAAGGTTTCCATAAAGGAATTGTTGTTATTTACATTCTCAATCAAGGATATTAAGGAATTGATCTTAAGAAACATACTGCTGATTTCATTTACAATCGGTATAATCTTTTTCTTCGTAGGAAAATTCGGATTAACAGGATAATTATCCAGTCCTATTTCCTCCAGCCCCCGATACAACTGGCTGAAGGGTTGAATAAGATAATGCTGCAGTTGAAATAGAGTAACCAATATGACTGCCGATAATAGCCAAATCAGAACATAAGATAAATACTGAATTGTTCTGTCGCCCTGCAGAGAATCCTCCTGTATTTCATTAAGCAGGTTATCACAGCTGTTAAGTAAATCCATATTATTCTCATTAATATAGATTGCCGCCTCAGCTATTCTTTCATCAATCTTATCGGCACCTGCCATAACCTTAGCTGCCTGGTCAAACTTGACCCAAAGCTCATCGATCTTCTTCAGATTTTCTGAGGAATCCAATAGCTTTACATCAATATGGATTACATGGTTAGTTATGGTTATTTTATTTTTATGTATCGCATTTAAGGTTTCCGAGAAACTCTCCCGTACTGAGGATAAGCTTTCCTTAACGGAAGTAATCTTACTTTGTATCTCTTTGTCAGACAAATATGCATAATCCGTATTCTCTGCCTGCAGCAATGCATATAAGCGGTTGGAATCCTTGCTGATCATCTGCGTATACATCCTTTGTCTGCCAAAAATATTAATAATCTGCTTGTCTTCATATTCTATGTGCCTGGTCTGATACTGCAAATAAATAAAGCAGAATAATATCAGAAAAATTGCCGTCATTACAATATATATTATCTTTTTGATCGATCCAAGTATTGTTGATTTTCTTTTGTTCATTTCTGATCCTCCTGCATATGTATTCGCCCTTAGAATTCAGAACAACTTCCCCTATCTGTAAGTCTATGTGAAGATTATGGTAGTGTCAAACGTTTTTCGTATATTTCACTTGAAATACCATGGCCTTCCGGTTTATTATGTAAAAGGAAGCTTTCTATTTATATGATGAAACTTCCAATAATAAAAATAAACCGGAGGTAAGCAATGACAGATTTAGAAGCAATTGCATTACGCCAATCCAGACGTAGTTATCTGGGTACCCCCATTGCAGCAGAAAGTGTATCACAATTAAAGGCTGCTGTTGAAAAATATAATAAAATAAGCGGTCTATCCATCCAATTGATCGAGGATGGAAGGGAAGCCTTCGGCGGCTTCGGCTTAGCTTATGGAATGTTCAGCGGTATCAGAAGCTATTTCGCAATCATAGGCAAGTCCTCAGATGTCAATCTGAAGGAGAAGGCAGGATATTATGGCGAGCTTCTGGTGCTTCAGGCTATCACGCTTGGTCTGGGTACCTGCTGGGTAGGCGTAACCTTTAACCGTAACCGCTGCCCCTTTACCGTACAAGATGATGAAACCTTAATCTGCCTTATAACCGTTGGAAATATTGCAGAGAAGAAGAGCTTTAGGGAAAATACAATCTATAAAATGGTCCATCGTAAGACAAAGGCTATCGAGGAATTATACACGTCAGACACTCCGGTGCCGGATTGGTTCCTGGATGGTATGAAGGCTGTTCAGAAGGCACCTTCGGCGGTTAACCAGCAGCCCGTATTGTTCAAATATGAGAAGAGCGTTGTCACTGCTGAAGTAAATAATACTGAGAACCATCAGCCCATTGACCTTGGTATTGCCAAGCTTCACTTTGAACTGGGCGCAGGGAAAGGCAAATTCGAACTTGGAAACGGAGCTAGGATGGTATAGGCTGTGAACGGAAAGTACCTGCTAGTACACAGGGTATCTGCATGTGCTTCAACGCCAGGACAGCGGGTTCAATGTTTGTTTCAGATCAGACACGATAATACTTTGTGTCTGTCTGCCTCTAACATTGGACCCGCTGTCCTCTCTGATGAAGCACATTAGCAGATACCCTGTATACTAGCAGGTACTTTCCGCTTTAGTTTACGATTTTTATACTAATATCATTCTTTATTAAGTCAATATCAAATATACCAATATAATAATTAATAAGATTTTAGTGTCGAAGGTATCTTATGAGTACTTTGGGCACTCTAATCAAATAGTAATGTACTATGAAATTTATTTCATCATAATTACGGTTGAGATTGGATCGATATATACTACCCCGCCGGTATTTACTTCAAGTATCTCTGTACCTGCGCGGTTGCCTTTAACGTAGACCTTCCAGTTGCCTTCCGGAATATGAACCGGCTTTCCTTCCCTGTTCGAATTATAGATGACACACATATCCCCCTCCGTCGGGTGGGTAATTACGAAGGCTATAAGATTGGAATCCAGCCACTTTAAGAATTTGAGGCGTGCCTCAATATCCTGGGCTCTTGTCATTCTCAGTGCACTGTGTGCTTTCCGAAATCTTATTAATCCTTTATAATAATCAACCACTTCTTTATTCTCAGTAATCGAATCCCATTTTAAACTGTTTACCGAATCGGGAGAGGAATAGCTGTTATCTTCATATTCCGTCTTCTCCGGATTAATTGGTTTACTTCGAAGGAACTCCTCTCCTGACTGGAAGAACGGCATTCCTTGACAGGTTAAAACTATAGCGGCTGACAGCAGATTCATCTTCACTCTGTCTTCCCTGCCTGCCCACGGAGTTGACAGGATAATCTTATCCCACAGCGTCAGATTATCATGAGCGGAGGTGTAATTCACACACTGGGTCGGTTCCACCGCCCAGGGACCATTGGAGTACAGCACTTTGGAGTAATCGACCCATTCATGCTGGGTCGCAGCAACCACGCCGAACTTGATGGTATCCTCCATTCCGTTTCTGCCGCTGATATATCCGCCTTCCGCATGATCAAATACACTTCCTTTGATACCATCACGCAGATTATCGTTAAATGCTGCAATTCCGGTATCCATTCTCCTGATATTAACCTTCAGTGCTCTTTCCCAGTCAGGAAGCGGTGACATTCCGCCGGTCCAGCCTTCCCCGTATAGTAACAGCCCCGATTCAAGCTCATCCAGCGCTTTTCTTATTTCATTCATTGTCCTGGTATCATGAATTCCCATCAGGTCAAAGCGAAATCCATCGATATGGTATTCCTTTGCCCAGTATTGTACGGAATCTATGATAAATTTACGCATCATGGCACGTTCAGAAGCTGTTTCATTTCCACACCCGGAGGCATTGGAGAAACTTCCGCCCGGTGTCAGACGGTAATAATAACCCGGAACAATCCGGTTAAAGTTGGATTCCTCACTCTGCATGGTATGGTTATATACCACATCCATGATAACACGAATTCCGTGCTGATGAAGTGACTGGACCATCTGCTTGAATTCCTTCACTCTGACTTCCCCGTGATATGGGTCCGTCGAATAAGAGCCCTCCGGTGCATTGAAGTTCAACGGATCATAGCCCCAGTTATACTGAGCTTCATTCATTCTGGCCTCATCCACCGTCATATAATCAAAAGCCGGAAGCAGATGAACATGGGTAATCCCAAGCTCCTTAAGATATTCCACCCCCGTCGGCTCGTTATGGTTATTCTTTGTACCTGTTTCCGTAAATGCGAGGTACTTGCCTTTATAAACCATGCCCGAGCTTTGGTCAGCTGAGAAATCCCGGATATGAAGCTCATATATGATTGCATCAGTGTAATTGATAAACTCAGGCTTCTTTTCCTCGGCAAAGCCCTGGGGATTCGTAGCAGAAGGATCAATTACCATACCCCTTCT
>DATMUM010000037.1:0-10677 GCA_035564175.1 Mobilitalea sp. | reverse complement strand
CCATCAAAATGAAATGAGGAAGATAACCATAAACACGATTATCTTCCTCAAAGATTGTTATCCACAAAATAAAAAAATAAATTTCGTCACTTTTCATAATGAATTAATGTGGGGAGTGAACAGTAACGTACCCGATGTGCCAATCCCAGGTCTTCTCAGCCTATGGGCCAGCACAAAAAGAGGAAACAAAGCGTATATAAAAGCACCCTGACATTTTCATGACAGGATGCCAATCATCATTATTTATTAGCTTTTTCAAACAATATCATATCTTTACGTAGTTCGATAAACTTCTTAATGAACCCTATATCATCTTCCCGAGCATTAGTAATATGAAAAGCCGGGTGCCCGAAAAAGTCTTACTATAATGACATTACTTTGGCTGCTTTCCGATATAGGCTAAAATTCCGCCATCCACATAAAGGACATGACCATTTACAAAATCAGAAGCATCGGAAGCCAGAAAAACAGCAGGTCCCATCAAATCTTCCGTTGTACCCCAGCGCGCAGCCGGAGTTTTTGCAACAATAAACTGATCAAACGGATGCCTTGAACCATCCGGCTGTATCTCCCTCAAGGGTGCCGTCTGCGGAGTCGCAATATAACCGGGACCAATACCATTGCACTGTATGTTGAATTCTCCATACTCGGATGCTATATTTTTTGTCAGCATCTTAAGCCCGCCCTTGGCTGCTGCATAAGCTGACACAGTTTCTCTTCCCAGCTCACTCATCATGGAACAGACATTGATAATCTTTCCATGTCCCTTCTTAATCATTCCAGGAATGACTGCTTTTGATACGATAAATGGAGCATTTAAGTCCACATCAATTACCTGTCTGAACTCTGCTGCGGACATTTCGCACATAGGAATACGTTTTATGATTCCTGCATTATTCACAAGAATATCAATGACTCCTATCTCCTGCTCTATCCTGGTAATCATTTCAATAACCTGCTCTTCATTTGTAACATCGCAGACATAGCCTTTCGCATCGATTCCTGCCTCTTTATAAGCTTGAATACCTTTATCAACCTGCTCCTGTTTAATATCGTTGAATACAATCCTGGCTCCTGCTGATGCGTAAGCACTCGCAATTGAAAACCCTATTCCATAAGATGCACCAGTTACTAATGCAATTTTACCTTTCAATGAAAAACTATTTAATATGTCCATATCGGCACCCTTCCTTTTTTATTTAGAATAAATTAGTTAGGTAATAGCAAAACAATATAGTTTTAGTAATTGTATACCAAATCTAAAGTTTATGAGTTTTACAATTTCCTAGAGAATAACTAGTATTTAAATCATATAAAAGTAAATCGATAACTCTTATAAAAGACTTCCCATCGAAACATGATCCATATCATCAAAGGCCTGATTCTCTCCGACCATTCCCCAGATAAAGGTATATGCCTTAGTTCCACAGCCGGAATGAATGGACCAGCTCGGTGATATGACAGCTTGTTCATTTCTTACTACAATATGCCTCGTTTCTGCAGGTTCACCCATATAATGCATAACGAGCGAATTGTCAGGTATATCAAAATACAGATAAACCTCCATACGTCTGTCATGGGTATGACACGGCATCGTGTTCCATACACTTCCCGGCTCAAGCTTGGTCATTCCCATAACTAATTGACAGCTCTCAACCTGTCCGGGTAATATGTATTTGCATATGGTTCTATGGTTGGATTCCTCCAGGCTCCCTAATTCCACCATATTCTCCTTTTTGATGATTACAACGCCTTCTTCCGGAGCTCCCTGAGGCTTGATATGTACGGTAGGATAGGATTTATGGGCAGGAGCACTGTTAAAATAGAATTTTGCAGGATGACTTGCATCCTTACTGCAAAACTCAATATTCTTTGTACCCATCCCTATGTACATTCCATCCTTATAAGACAGGTTATATTCCTTGCCATCAGCAATGATCGTTCCTTCTCCTCCAATATTAATAATTCCCATCTCCCGTCGCTGCAGAAAATATTCCGCACGGATTTCCTCTCCTGCTTTCAGGGGAAGCGAAGTTATCGGTACGGCTGAACCGGTAATAATGCGGTCGATATGACTGTATATCGTTTTTATCTCTCCTGGCACGAATAAATCCTGAATTAAAAATTCTTCTCTTAGCCGGTCTGTGGTGTAATATTTTACATCCTTTGGTGATGCTGCATTTCTAAGCTCCATTTTTTAAACATCCTTTCTTTTATATGATTTCTGACTTAACGCATTACTCTTCCGGCTCCATCACCATATACCAATGCTTCTATTTCACTTACTGATATATAGTTTAAATCTCCCGGTATCGTATGCTTAACAGCGGCAGCCGCAATGCCATATTCCAGAGCTGTTTCCATTGTTTCTCTCCCAAGATAACCATGCAGGAAACCTGCTGCAAATGCATCTCCTCCTCCCACACGGTCAATGATATGAAGTTGATATTCTTTACCTTTATACAGGCTGTTACCATCCGATACTGCAGCCGACCATCCATTGTCGGATGCACTGATATTATTTCTTAATGTTGTAACCAGATAAGTCAGACCGTATCGTTTTACAACCTTGGCCATATTTTCTGCATTAACACAGACTTCATAAGGACTGTTATAAAAATCGGTATCACCGTCCTCATAGCCCAGGCATTTCGCTGCATCCAGGGCATTTCCAAAGCAGATATCCACATATTCCATCATCGCTGCCATGATCCTTTGCTTCTCCTGAACCTGATCCTTCCATAAGCCGCTGCGGTAATTCAAATCAAAGGAAACGCATACTCCCTGCTGTTTTGCAGCTTTCATCGCCTCCAGGGTAAGCGCGGCAGCTTTCTCACTTATAACTGCTGTAATTCCGGACACATGGAATAAATCAACACCCTGAAAGATTTCATGAAAATTAAAATCCTTAGGATCCGCTTCCGCAATTGCGGAATCAGCTCTGTCATATAATACTCTTGGCGAGCGGATGGATGCCCCATTCTCCAGAAAATAAATGCCAAGGCGTTTACCCCCTCTGGCAATATGGGAGCAATTCACACCCTGCTTCTGTAAAGTCTGGATTGCACAGTCACCAATCGGATTGGAAGGTACCCTGCTTACATAAGTAACCTCATGACCGAGTTGCACCAGTGAAAATGCTACATTAGCCTCTGCTCCGCCATAATTTGCATCGAAGTTGACTGCCTGAGGAAATCTCTGATGATCGGGAGGAGAAAGTCGAAGCATTATTTCTCCCAAAGTCACAACTTTTGCCATACACTAACCTCCTTTCTGCCTTTTTCGGCAGCTCAAAACCTTGGAAGAACAAGGAGTGAGCGCCTCTAAATGTGAATTTTATACTTCTTAAATTCACATTGCATACTTCACAGTTCTTCCTAAGAATTCTGGTTCTACCAGAATTATTTGTGAATATGCTTTAATTCACATTATCTCCTTACTGAATCTCTTTTACAATTGTTACTGCCTCTCTGGTTAATCGGGTAATCGTTTCATAATCTCCCCTTGCAATTAACTCATTCTTCACCATCCAGCTGCCTCCGCAGGCTAAAACCCTTGAAAATGACAGATAATCCTTGATATTTGCCTCATTAATTCCACCGGTAGGCATAAACTGCATATTACCATAAGGAGCTGCCATCGCTTTTATCATGGGTAATCCTCCCGCCTGCTCAGCTGGGAAGAATTTTACCGCTTCCAATCTGTTTTCTATCGCTTGTTCAACATCGCTTGGAGTTGCACATCCGGGTATGATCAGAATCCCTTTATCTATACAATATCTGACGGTTCTGGGATTTAAACCGGGACTTACAATAAATCCGGCTCCTGCTTCTGCTGCCGCATCAACCTGTGCTGAATTTAATACAGTTCCTGCACCTATCAACATCTGGGGAAATTCGCTGGACATGATATGGATTGCTTCTGCTGCAGCTTGTGTGCGGAAGGTTATCTCCGCGACTGGTAACCCACCCTCGCAAAGAGCCTTAGCAAGCGGTCTCGCTGCTTTGGCATCCTCCAATATAACTACAGGTATGATGCCATATTGCTTTATTCTTTCTAATATCGGATTCATGATACTTCCTCCTCTATCAATCGTTGGTTAATAAATCAGATGAAGCTATTCCGTCATTTTCTTATCTACCTCATCAAAGCATTTGCCTCCTCTAAGTGTTTGCCTCATCCAAGCTTTATCTTACCTATAACTTCATAATAGCATATCATATTTTCTTTTTCTTGTTATTCATTGTTTAAAATATTGCATATATTGAACTGCTTAGGTATATTATCATCGAGTTATCATCGAGTTAGCCTGAGAACCTGAGGAACTGATGTTATATGGTATATCCTGATTACAAGAAGGGAGAATGTTATGAAAGAATTCAATTCCTGTAGAGCTGCCATGGATTCCTGTAATAAAACCACCTTTATAGTAAGGATGTGCTTACTTAAAGGTGGTTTTTTTATGGAATCAATTGCTTCAGCCTGAAGCTCCTCCAATCCGTCCATTAATTTGCAGACATTTTGAACCTCATTCATTATTGTTGTAGTATTTGCATTATTGCTGCCTCAATCGCAGAATTTAGAGCCAGTAAATTAGTTTGTTCACGAATATCGTCAATCATTCCAATAATACCCAGTATTTCGTGAAATCTTCCTACAAGCTTATTGATATCCTTTTGAATGGTGTGAAATATATGAATCGTATCCGCTGTTGTTAAATTCAAGGTATCCATCGTAGTTTTGGCAACCTCACTGGCTTCCTTTGTTTTTTGTGTAGCCTTTCCCACATCAGTAAAATGTTCCTCCGCTGCTTCAAACAATATCTTTAGTATAGAAGTAACACCACTACTAATTAAATGCATTTCATTTAGTATTTCCCTCTAATCCATATTTTTAAGGTTATTCATCTGTCGATATTGATCCGGAGTACAGCCGGAGTAATTTTTAAACTGCCTGATGAAGGTTGATGCTCCAGGTATCCCCACCTGTGCTGCAATATCTGTAATTTTCATGTGCTGATTGTTCAGGAGCAGCTTTTTAGCTTCTTCCATTCTTATATTCGTAATATAAACAGAGAGATTAATTCCTGTATTCTTTTTAAACCATGAAGATAAATACACCGGCGTAATTCCAAATACCGATGAGATAGATTCGAGGCTTAACGCCTCCTTATAATGATGGTTGATATACTCGATAATCTCATATCGAAGAGCGGTATAGGTCTGTGAGGTGCCGACATTTAATTTTTTATAATCATCAAGTAAGGTATAGAACATATAAACTGGGTTATATACTGCGGTGTTTTGAAGGAATTTAAAATCCGATGCACCCAAAACGTTGTTGGTCTGATTGATCAGCGATGATAAAAGACCTGACAACTGCGAATAATACGATATACTGTCCTGTAAAGATATTGCATTGTTGGAGAAGAATATATGCTCTAAAATCTCCTGAATATCCTTGGGTGTTCCATTTAAAGTGTATTTTGCTATCGTATTAAGTATTTCAAACGAAACGGTTGCAGGAGTGTTCCCAGTCATTCTTAAATCATCGGTAGTAATCACATATCTTTTTTCTAAAGGGATAACATTGGACATCATTCTTTCATAGCATTGTCTGTATATCATATGAATCTGCAGAAAATCACCGGACACTTCGCTAAGTCCGATATATACCAGGATATTTGGTTTCGTATTCTCGAAATACTTATCAAGAATTGATATGATCTCTTCTTTTCCATGAATATCAGGTAAAATGTAGGCATGTGAAAATTGATCGATGTTAATGGACTTACAATCCAAAGTATCCAATAAATAATCATCTACATACTCAAAAAGCTCATCACCGCCTCCGGTCTGATTTTGAACAGCTACTGCCATCATACGATACCTGCCATATAGGCTCTGTAATTGGGCTGCCAGCTTTTCACTAATACCTTGCTTCGAGTGAATTGCATAATTAAGCTCTATGTCAGATTGTATTTTTTGATTATTTAATATTTGTGTCTGCATTTCGAGATTCTCATTTATGATTTCATCCATTTTGACATTGATAATATCTATTTCATTTCTTTTCTCACCGGAAGGTACATATTTCTTAGCGATTACTTTAAGAGGACGATAAATATTGGCATTTAAATAAACAAGCAGTATACATCCTGCGAATAGGAAAATTCCTGCCAGAATATAGATAAGATTATATTGCTGCTGAAGCTTTTGCATTCGTGATGGCTGCATAATTAAGATAAAATGAAAGCCATTTTGCATTGTCCGATTGCTTATTAAATATTTTTCGTTCTTATAATTGAAATATTTTGAAATGTTTTTTGTCATATCAATACTTTCCATTATCTTTCTGGCTTTATTAGAACTTGCCGCAAAGACTGTATTCGTATTATCCAAGACAACTATTTCATAATCAGGTAAAACCGAACTGATTTCATTCATTTTATAAAACTTTTCTACATTAATCTGTGTGATTAATGTGCCATAATCAAAGCAGTTATAGATATAAAAGCTTTTTCCACCTATGTTATGAAATCCATTATCGAGTGCTCCGAAATCTGGTAGGTCTCCTGGAATATTCAGCTTCTTTTTTAGCTCTGACATAAAAAGTCCTTTGTCCATAATTGCATATTGCGGTAGTATGAACTTTTCATTATTTTACATATGCATATACATTCTCAGCATAAGGAAGTGAATATTGAATTATTGATAACTTTTCAGAAGCTTCTTTCCCATACTCTACAAACGTTTTGATTGATAACTTATTGGAAAATGATAATACAAAGGATCGGTCCTTTACACACATTACCATAAATGTTGATAATCTGACCGTCTCGGCTTGAAAATTCTGAACCATTGTCTGCATAATCTGTTCGGAATTCTTTTCAGCTTCCTGTTTGAACTTATAGTTAACATAGATATAATTCAATACAAAGACACAAATAAACAATAATGATAAAACCATATTAACGATCAATACCTGCTGAAATATAGTACGCTTCTTCTGATTCAAAGGTACACCCTCCTTGATGAAATATCTTATTATAATCAGAATATCATAATCCAGGTAACAATAGAAGAAAGCAAGAGGAAATAGAGGCGTGCAACAAGTACACTGCCTCTATTTCATTACAGAAAAACCCCTTAGTTATTCTTACCTGAAATTTTTGAATTACTATTTTTTCTTACCCGCAATGGTTGAATTACTGATTTCCATAGCCCTCTTTAAATCTCCCATATCATTGATTTCCTTCACATATGCATCCCATTCGTCAAAGGATCGGCTGCCACTGATAAATGCTGCCATCTGCTCAGCTGCGTATGTGTTAATAGGAGTCATGATATTTGCATACTCTTCAGCATCATCTGCAGATTTGGCATTCAATAAAACTGTTGAACCCGGAACTGCCTGATCAACATTATAATTATCTTTCACAAAGCTTGGTACGTTAGACGTAATAATCTGTCCACCAACCTGAAATTTCTCTGATAACGCTGTCTCCAGCTTTGTGTTATAATCCTGAATTTGCGGGAATATACCGGAACGGCAGCTACCTGTTCCAAGACCAAACTTAGATAACTCAGTATTAGGATCTGCCAGTATAGCATCTCTAAAATGATTTACACCATCTGCTACAGTATATGTCTGTCCCTCAACACCCCAAGTCAATATATTCTTTACAGAATCTGACATCTGGTAATCCATAAATTTCAATAAATCATCTACTACTTTAGATTTCGCATTTACTAATACGCACCAGTTTGGAAGAACTCTTACATCATCAGCGGATCCATGGGAATAAGTCCACGCTTTACCATAATTAGAATTTTCAATGCCGGGAACCAATACCCAGTCCTGGTCAGGGTATTTCACACTCCACTCTGCAGGATAACCGTACCATGCTGTCGGAATAATCATGCCATCCCCGGCTGCCATGGACGCATTTCCGTTAGCCTGTGTCTGTGTAAAGAAGTCAGGAGAGATTAATCCTTCCTTATACCACTTATTCATTTCCATCAGTGCTTCTTTATATCCATCTTGAATAGGTCCATATGCGAATTATGTTCCGTCATAATACATACCGTCAAAGCTGGTGCTGATATAAGTTCCACCAATATGGTTGGCTGCCAAAAGCATATTAATCGGTGGTGCCCATTCTTCCATCTGCATAATAGGATACTTATCAGGATAGATTTCCTTCAGCTTCTTCGCTGCGTTGTATACATCCTCAACGGTCTGAGGTATTGCTATATTATTAGCATCTTATTAATTTCTTAATAGAGTGTCAGGTTATAAATTAACTGTTTATTGATAATACAATTTTATCAGACGAACAATACAATCATTCAGATACTCCACATCATAACTTCCAATGGTTGGTTCCAGATGTGAATTAATATAGGCATCCAAAGTCACAACATCCTCACTACCCAAGATAATTCCAAGATCTTCAATTACATCATAATCGGTCCAGAGCATCTTATATTTATTCTTTCCCTCTTCTCTGGTTACAGGTATATGATATGCCTTCGCGCATTCCTACTACTCTAAACAATGCCTTATATATGGAATCAATATCCACTATGCTCCTTGAGAGGCCCATTTCAGAGTCACTACCATGATAATATTCCCTGTTTGGTATAGGTATCAATTCAAACATATTCTTCATTGACAAGGAAGCAAAGGTAGAAATCGCCGGTACATTATACTTTATCTTGGCATAACTGATCAAAGGAAGATTTCTCAGCTTAAACAACTTCTCCGGAATCATCCCATAAAGCTCCTTATGACTAACTGCCTTATACTTGTTTTCCACAATCTCCATCCGCATTATTAATAATTAGTATTGTTTGGGTAGTTGTTCCAAACCTGCAAAAGAGTCTAGAATAATTGAATTTGGTAATGTACTCTTATTCGAAATTTAACAGGCTTTCACATCTCCAATGAATAGCTCAAAAACGAGGTTCTGCCGGAGGTTTCCGCTGACTCAGAAGCAACAATCGGCATGATAGTCATATTTGTAGTTAATCCGGTGAGATATTCAAAAATTATTTCAAATTAAGGTTTACAAATTCAAATAGAACTTCACCACGCCATTCAGTGCAGCATGTGCAGCAGATCCGAACCATGTTGGGCTTGGAGGCTGCGTGATATGGTCTAGTGTACCTGAACCTGGCCCTGAAGGCCCCGCATCGCAAATGCCCACTTGGAATCCTGCCGCACCTCCCGGTTTTACCCAGAGCAATGTCGGCTTCTGGCAATACATTGAAGATGTCTATTTGGCGCCTGATGGCGTATCGAGAGTGGATCTAGATGAAGCCCGGGATACCAATGCAATGATCAATATCTGGTAACCCATTGCACTTGTGAACGAGAAAGAAGCTGGCGGGCAGAAAGCCTGTCAGCTTCTTTCTTCAGCTATGATTATGATGCGTTAGATGATAAGAATTGATCAATCTTTATGTTCATTGTCGAATCATATGACCAGATTTTTCCTTGATCCTTTGATGTGAAATAAATCAATGTATCCGGTCGAATAAACATCGGTATAATCAATTGGCTGGAAGTTTTATATGGCACTAAAGCTGTAAGACTGGGGGCATTGAGATCATCGACTAGTGTTACCGGTACAGGCAATTCTTTCATTGACCATGTAACGCCTCCATCGGTTGTTTGACAGATATTTGCTTTGTTTACATTAACACCACTTTGGACGATAAACCCATTTTTGTCATCCATAAAATACATTCCGGTAACAGGGAAGCTCTGTTTAATAGCAATGTTTGAGTCAAGCGCATACCATGTTTTACCGCCGTCCGTTGTTTTGAAGAGTGCTCTGGTATATTGCGTCCCCATTATAGTTCCAGCGCCGATGATCAGAAAGCCCGTGGTCTTTGACGGAAAGTCTACATATAGACTTAGCAGTTGATTAACTTCATTCTTACCTAAAAAGTCAGAATCTGATGTAGCGTGATCGGGAATTTGCTCGGTGTGGATCGCGTCGGAATCCTGCCAGGCCTTACCGTCATCATCGCTATATGTGATCACAATACTATCTTCATCAGGTGTTCGGACTACGGCTATTTTATTCTCGGATACGAAAATGCTGCTCGGTATGAAATCGTCATGCGGGTTAAAGATAGTAGAAACATACTTTGGTGGAAAATCAGCCGTATCGGTTCCGATGGTAAAAGAAAGTTTCCCTTCAACATAAGTATAGGTAGAGCTTTGAGTCGTTTTTAGTATGGTGGGTTCAATTTTCATAAAGGTAGCAGCCTCATCCTGCTCTACAACCGCACTCGTCGGCGCGTTTGAGATGGCACTGGAAGCATCACTGTTTTCCTTCTGGCTAGATGGTCTACTGTCAGTCAGTTTGGATTCTACACTCGAATCACCGCTTGGCGCACTTTTCGTATTGAATCCACAACTCGACAGTAACCCTGACCATAGAAGTACGGTAATGGCCAATGCAATAGCTCTTCTTACATTCCTCTTGTTGTTCATAAAATAAATCCTCCTACTATAATAAATTTTTAGGCATTTGTGAAATGCCTTCAACCCATTGATTTTACTGGGTTTTTGTTACTCGTTTTATATAAATTTTTCTCCGGTAGTAGTATAATAGTAAGTGTCAATCAAACCAAATAATACCACGCGGAGGAAAATTTATGT
>DATMUM010000036.1:0-30192 GCA_035564175.1 Mobilitalea sp. | reverse complement strand
CGATCTACGGTTATAAAAATGGATTATTTTCCTCCATCGATAGCTTCCGCAGCTTCTTTGAAGGCTTTGGAATCTGGACGGCGCTTGTCTTTGTATTAATACAGTTAATACAGGTTGTTATTCCCATTATTCCCGGTGCCATCGGCTGCGTTGCCGGAGTCATTATCTTTGGTCCCTGGTATGGTCTGCTTTATAACTACATTGGCATCTGCGTTGGCTCGACTCTGGCATTTTTGCTTTCCAGAAGATATGGCACATTGTTTGTACGGGGAATGATAGGCACAAAATCTTATGACAAATATATTAATTGGATAAACCGCGGAAAAAAATTCGACATCATGTTTGCTTTGGCAATCTTTTTTCCGGTAGCTCCCGATGACTTACTATGCTACATAGCAGGTTTAACGAAAATGGAGCTTAAACGGTTTATCGCCATAATTCTTCTTGGGAAACCACTTTCCATTGCTCTTTATAGTATTGGATTGACCACAATTGGACATTATTTTTATATACTACTTAAGTAAAGGATGGTTAACATGAAAATTTTATTACATTCCGATCATCTTAGAATGGTTGAAAAAAGCGGTATGGGACGGGCAATTTATCATCAGATTAAGGCTTTAGAGGATAATCAGATCCCTTATACGACGAATAAGAAAGAGGACTACGATATCATTCATATTAATACTGTTTTCCCTTCCTCCTTCTTTACGAGTAAGTTCGCCAAGCTGTCTGGTAAAAAAGTCGTTTACCATGCACATTCGACAGAGGAGGATTTTAAGAATTCCTTCCTCGGTTCTAATTTATTTGCACCAATTTATAAAAGATGGATTATGAGCTGCTATAACAGCGGGGACCTGATTATCACACCTACCCCGTATTCGAAGAGGATTTTAGAGGGCTATGGCCTGAAAAAGCCGATTGTAAGTATATCAAATGGCATCGATCTGGATTCCTTTTGTAAAGATGACCAGGGAGCAAAGCGCTTCCGTGCGAAATACAACTTTAACGAGAGCGATAAAATCATTATTTCCGCAGGATTATATATCGAAAGAAAGGGAATACTGGATTTTGTAGAGTTGGCAAAATTAATGCCGGAGTATAAATTCGTCTGGTTTGGCTATACCAATCTGAATACCGTTTCCAATCAGGTGAAAAAGGCAGTAAATACCAAGCTGCCTAACCTTTATTTCCCAGGCTATGTCTGCAAGGAAGAGCTTCAGGATGCTTATAGCGGAAGCGATTTATTCATGTTTCTCACAAAGGAAGAAACGGAAGGCATCGTACTGTTAGAAGCTTTAGCAATGAAAATTCCGGTCCTGATCCGTGATATACCTATCTATGAAGGTTGGCTGACGGATGGGGAAAATGTCTATAAAGGCAGTGATATACCGGAGTTCCAAAGGAAAATTACAGGCATCTTGAACAGCGAATATCCCTCTTTGGTGGAAATGGGATATACGGTAGTGCAGGAAAAGAATATAAAAGCAGTTGGTAAGCAGCTGATAAAGGAATACAAAAAGCTTATGGCTTCTTCAATGGAATATACTTTAACCGATGCTTTCTACTCTTAATATAATATACTAACGCTCCGAGCTTCTTTTGCTGCGTACTAGTTTATGGAGGCAATGTAAAGGCAAATGAAAAAGTTTTATAAAAACTCCTATTTTATTTATACCTGCTCCTTTCTGCTGTTGTTACCGATTGTGTTCTTTCCGTTTATCACTTCGGGAAAAACCTTCGTATGGAAATTGGACGGGATCAATCAGCACTATCCTATCTTAGTGTATTATGGGAAATTATTAAGGGGTCTGCTGTCCGGAAGAGGCTTTCCTATGTTTAATTTTAAGCTGGGTCTGGGTTTTGATACTCTCTCTACAATGCATTATTATGCGATTGGAGATCCCCTGACTCTGCTTACCGTATTTATGAAATCGGGGAATACGGTAGTTATTTATACCCTGCTGATTTTAATGCGATTCTATCTTGCCGGAATCAGCTTTATTATCTTTATGAAATACTGGAAGCAGGAAGGTCTTGGTGTCGTTCTTGGTGCCTTGATTTATGTATTCTGCGGTTATTCCTTATTTGCCGGATTGAGGCACCCGTTTTTCATGAATCCCATGATTTACCTGCCATTGCTTTTAATGGGGGCTGAACAGGTACTGCGCCGTAAAAAGCCCTATATTATGCTGGCTATGGTATTTATCAGTACCGTGAGCAACTTTTATTTTTTCTATTACCTGACGATTATTACGGTTATTTATATCGTTTTCCGTTACTTTTCTTCCTACCGGAAGGAATATAAAAATATTATTACGGGTTTACTGCTGACAGGACTCAGGACCGGAAGCTATTATCTGCTCGGTACAGCGTTAGCTTCCTTTATGTTCCTACCGATTGTATACGCTTTTACACGGAATGGACGACTGAATGAAAGTCCCTTGATGCTGACGGGCTACCTGCATTACGACGCAAAGTACTATCTATCCTTTTTTCAGGGTATCTTTGCTACCGGAGTTTACCCCGGATATTGGACGGTTTTATCGTTTTCAGCCATAACCTTCGTTAGCTTTGCCATTCTTATGGGTAACAAAGAATACCGTAAGCTTCAAATGATCTATCTGCTGACGCTGTTAGGTCTCTTTATTCCGGCCTTCGGTTATTTTATGAACGGACTGGCATACACTGCCAACCGTTGGTGCTTTTTATTCAGTCTGTTGGTTGCAGTAACCTTTACCCTTACGTATAAAAAGCTGTTTGACTTAAGCAAAACAGAGAAAAGGATTTTAATCCTCCAGCTTGCCATATATGCTGTTCTTGCTTTTATCTTTCCTTCCCATTCAATCGTGAAATTAATGTTCTTCCTTCTTCTTTCCATTGCGATATTTATCTTTGCACTTCAGTTGCAATGGTTTAGGGAGAGAAAAAACTTAAGCAGTGTGCTGTTGTTTCTTGTCGTTTTCCTGAGCGTAGGATTTACCGGATATGGCTTTAATGCAAAACCGTTTCATGACTATTCCAAGGAATTCTTAAATAAGGAAGAGGTAATCACTCAGTCCCGCAAAGGTGTATTAACCCAGATACCTTCGATTCAGGATAAATCCTTTTATCGTATCGAAACTTACGGTGCTCCTGCCCTGAATGAAGCTTTGACGGTAGGTTATCATGATGTATCCGGTTATTACAGCTTAATGGACGGAACTATTACGTCTTATTTCAAGGATTTGGAAGTACTTGACCAAAGAACGGCAATCCGTTTTGATAATATGGATAACCGGACTATACTGGATGGCCTGGCCGGTGTCAAATATTTCGTGACCTCCGATCCCACCGCGGCTCCTTATGGATTTACACTGCAAAAGCAAACCGCTTCGGATAAGTACCTGTTCTACAATTCCAATGCGCTGCCTCTTGGATATACCTATGAAAATTATATGCTTACCAAGGACTATAACAATTTAAGCGCCCTGGAGAAGCAGAATGCCATGATGGATACCGTCATTCTTGATCAGGATGTCAGTTATGCCGCGAAAAAAAATGATACAGACCACTCCGGCATTGAAAAGCTTAATGCCAAAATTACACCGGATGCGAACGTTAGCCTGAAGGATAATCTGATTACTGTAACGAAGGCTGAGGCTACCATCACCTTGGAGTATGATGCAAGGCCAAACAGCGAAACCTATATCCGATTCGCTAAACTGAACCTCGCAAAAAAGGCAAAGGAAACGGTAAACTTTCATGTGAAAGGAGATCAGGGACCGGGCAAAGAGGTAAATGTAAGAAGTAAATATTACAATTCCTATTTCGGAAAAGAAAATTATCTTGTTAATATCGGATATTCGGCATACGGAAGTACAAAAGCAGTTATTACTTTTCCGGAAGCAATAACCTTCCAGTATGATAATATTGAAGTCTACAGCGTGAGCATGAACAATTATACCAGTCAGGTGAACGCCCTGAAAAAGGCCTCTTTAGTTAATATAAAACGATATAATAACGGTATTCAGGGAGACATTACACTGGATAATAAGGGTGTTATGGCGCTCAGCATCCCTTACAGCAAAGGCTGGAGTGCATATGTGGATGGTACAAAGACGGATCTACTCAAAGCGAATGTTATGTATATGGCGTTACCGCTTGATGCCGGAAGCCATCATATTACTTTGAAGTATGAGACACCTTACCTGAAGCTTGGCTGCTTCGTTTCCATACTGGCTGTTATACCTTTGGTTGGTGTAATTCTGTATTATAAACGAAGAGAAAAGCGATATAATAACTCCATTGAAGCTTAAATAATAAAAAAATAGATTGGCTGGCGTACACACTGCACCAGCCAATCATTTATTTTTTATCCCCGTTTCTTTCTGAGATTTCCATAGCTTTCTTAACAATATTGCCGCAATCCTTCGACGATACATCTCCCCAGCCTTTTGTTTTCACTGTCTGCTGGACGCCAAGTTCATTTGCTGCCTCTTCTTTTACATGATCCGATAAGGAACTGTTCTTATTGCTCATATCTTGCCTCCTATTCTGTTAATAATATTATTTTATCCGACTTTTTATGTTTTATTCCGACTGGATTGCAGACGAAAGTCAGGGCATATTGCCTCACATGCGAAAAATTTATATGACAGGAAGCAATTTTTTAGTATCATATTGTGAATTAATAATCAGCCACATTTGAGCGTAGTATACCATGATATTCCATATTCCAATTCCGCCCAGATGATAAGTATCGACAAGCTGTAAGTCAGCATTAATTGTCCTGGCATCTAAAAACCATACCCTATACTGGCTTGGATTACCGAAACTATACCGCAAATAATTAAAATACGGTGTTTGTGATACATCGTCAAATAGTATATCTGCACTTACATCATGGGCTAAGCTTATCGAAGATCCAATTGTCATGGAATTAGCCCTTGATCTACCTATAACATATGGCAGTTCCCATTCATATCCAATGACAGGAATACCGACTGATAATTTATCCGGCGGTATAAAGGTCAGTAAATACTTAATAAATTCCGAGATATGATTATTGGAAATGACCGGAGCCGGAGCTTCTGTATTGGTCCCCCAGGCAAAATGCAAAATTATGATGCCATCTACTTCTTGATCAATTCCTGTATAATCAACTTTATCATAATCAACTCCGTTTTCTGTTATACGAAAGGCCTCGTTAATCGTAATAAAGAATAAGTAACCTTCTTCCCTTAATACTTTAGATATCTTGGTAATAAAACTTCGATACAATTTTTGATTTGACACATTCATGTAATTAAAGACCATATTGATACCATGATAACCCTTATTTTTTAAGATATTAAGCGTATTCTTAATATGGCGTTCCTGATATTCTTCATTCAGCATGATATCGTAACCAATCTCTATATTAGGCTCCCCACTTGCTGATAATGTAGTAGTCAACATAAGCGGAATGGTTCCATACTCCAAAGACAATTGTATTAGCTTGGATTCGTCTTCATATGCAATCATCTCGCCTTCTTTCACAACACTGTAATTAAAAATAGTCAGATAGGTCAGATTCGGTAATGTCTTTTTAAGAACATCAGAGTTAATATATGGATAAGTATATCCATTTGTTATTATGTCCCTCTTCGTATCATACCGTATCGCTAACGTTTCTCCCGGATAAATGTATTCTCTTCCTGTAAGAAACGGATTATTCCTTAATAATTGCATCACTGTTATTCCATATGTCTTTGCAATGCTTTCCAGGGTATCACCCTCCTGTACCGTATGTGTCTGCACTGGTTTTGCAATTACTACCGTCTGACCCGCTACTAAATCATAGGGGTAAGCCAAATCATTGTCCCTAATTAATTTTTCAACTAACATATCATACTTATCTGCAATGTAATAGATATTCTCTTCCGGTTGAACCACATGAATTGTCATACCTTACCTCAATCGAATATATCATTACTAACATCATATGCTTATTTCATTATGATTGCATCATTCTTCAATTATCTCTTCGCTATATTATTGATGCGCACATATTCCGTTATATTAAAGCAAAAGCATCATATATTATAAATAATAGTTTTATTGAGGTTATCAATGGAAATACATGTGGTTCAGTCCGGAGAAACGCTGAGATCAATATCAGAGAAATATAAAATTCCTGTCGAAAGACTAATTCTTGAAAACGGTATTACGAACCCAAATAATCTGGTAACGGGCCAGGCAATTGTAATTATTCAACCTCTGGTCACTCATCAGGTCAAGGAAGGAGATACCTTGACAAGTATCGCTGATCAATATAACGTTACCACCATGGATTTATTAAGAAATAATCCTTATCTTTCTGACCGGGAAGTTCTCTACCCGGGAGAAACAATAGTTATCAGCTATGATACGAATAAATCAAGGCAAATAGCAGTCAGCGGCTATACTTATCCTTATATCAATAAAGATGTACTTAGAAAAACTCTCCCCTATTTAACATATATAACAGTATTTAATTACCGGATAACCCTCGAGGGAGACCTTATCGATATTGATGATACTGAGATTATACAGATAGCAAAGGAGTATGGAGTTGCTCCGATGATGTTAATATCCACCCTGACAGAGAAGGGCGTCGGCAGCAGTGAAATTGCCGCAAACCTGGTCGCTCATCCAGATATCCAGGATAAGCTGTCTACTAACGTGATTAACAAACTAAAGGAAAAAGGCTATTATGGCTGTAATCTCTATCTCCAATATATACGTCAGGAAAATCTTCAACAAGTAGAGGAATATATAAAAAGAGTCAGCGAACGATTACGGGCGGAAGGCTTTCGAATAATATTAACCGTTACGCCAAGGACTAATATTGAGGGTACCGTGATAGAATATGAACAAATCAATTACACTACCCTTTCCAAATATGTTGACGGCATTCTTTTCTTATCCTATGACTGGGCGTATTCCTATGGTCCGCCGGCCTCTGCCACTCCAATGAACATAGTAAAGGACATTCTGAATAACTTAATTATGTATATTCCTCCCGAAAAGCTATTTCTGGGAATACCGGTAATCGGATATGACTGGCAGCTTCCCTACATTCCGGGATATACCGTAGCAAGAGCAATTACAAATGATGTCGCTATCGAATTAGCTGTTCTTGCCAATGCTGAAATACAATATAACGAAATTGCGCAAGCACCATATTTTTTCTATACGAATGAGTTAAAGGAGCTGCACATCGTATGGTTTAAGGATGCAAGAAGCATTGATGCCCTGGCTGAATTAATTCCCCAGTACGGTTTACAGGGAATGTCTATCTGGAACATCATGCGTTTCTTTGCGCAGCTGTGGTTTGTTGTTAACAATCAATATACGATAGAGAAGGTTGAGAATGTCAATAAACCATTTACCTAATATTGTTGATTTTGCTATTCCATTCATAACATAATAAGCCCTCTGATAAACTTATCAGAGGGCTCTTACTGTTATCCTTGGATTTGCATAAATGCATCTACATCCTACATCATATTCATTAATATATTAAGGAACAGAGTTGCATGTCTCTGTTCATCCTGGGAAGCATGCCGAAAATGTTTTTCAATGAATGGATCTGTTGCACGATATGCAATATCAAGATAGAATTCATTCGCTTCCAGTTCATCACGGATTGCCCTTTTTACTCCTTCTTCAAAATCAGTAGGCATCTCACCTGCGGGAACCTGAGGTATCTCAGCACCCATTCTGCGTAAAATCGCTGTAAACCAGTGATAATGCTTTGCTTCATCCTCCTGAATTCCTTTAATGACATTCTTAATCTCTTCATTCGGTGCAAGTTCCATCAATTTTTCGTAAAAATAATATGCCTGAACCTCACCCGTAATAGCTTTAGCAATTTCACTTTCTAAATTGATATCCCGTCCGGAGATGCTCTGGCGTACATTCATTCCCATGTCCATGCCCATTCCCATATCCATATCATCTCCCGCGTCCTGCATCTGATTACCATAATACTGATCCTGATCACTCATGTAATTGTAGTACATGTTCTCGCACTCCAAAAAAAATGTTATATTACAGTATATTCTTTTTGACTACTTCTGGGAGCTTGATCCATATGAAAAATTATTCATGGCTCTGTGCTGCAATCGGATATTCTGCCTGAAATTCAGCCGTATTATACTCGGCAGCTCTTACATGGTCCTTAAAATCCGCCGTACTCTTAAGGAAATAATCATACCGCAGGACCTGCTCTCCGGTATTGGTAATCGGATCATCCCAGGTTAAATCGATATTATACCATTGACCGTCTACCTTAACCAGATTCCAGGCATGTGCCTGACCCTTTCCGGTTCCTGTGATAATCCTGCTTTCTAAACCGGCATCCACGAATAAACGGTATGCAGTCAGGGCGTAGCCTTCACATACGGCTGTTTTATAGATAAACATATCATATGCAGAGTATTTCTGATAAGAGGTATCATATTTTGCGCTATTAATGATATAATCATGAATCTTCTTTACCTTGTCATAATCGGAAGACCCCGTCAGCTTTAAGCTTTTTAATGTACTGGCAACCTTGCTGTCTACTACCCTTTCCTGAGCCAGGGTTGTTTCGTAGTTCACATCGATGGTCAGCTTTGCCACGTCATCCGGTGATTCTATGTTGGTCCTGGTCCCATCAGGCTCTGTTCTTACGATATATGACACACTCCAGCTCTGCCTGAAATTATTGATCAGCCGGGATAAATAATCCGCATCCTTTGAGGTGTCCTTATCATCAATGCTTTCCGCCAGATCCAGAATCGTCTTGCTGCTGCCGATTTGATTCATGACACTCCGGTTCGTGGTAAAGGTTACCCCTGATTTACGCATCATCAGATTCATTCTGACTGCATCCAGCAGCTCATCCTTGGATGTATAGGTCTTGGCATTAATATAAGTAATGACTTCATCGGTGATTGGGATATCATAACTGCTGTAACCATTGATGCTGTATACCACCAGACTCTTATATCCCATCTTACTGTAATAATCATTCAGATCTTTATAATAATTGTATCCTAAGATATACTTTAAGGTGGCTGCGTGTACTACATAGCACTGGGAGGAGCTGTCATAATAGAATTTGTACGCAGCGGTTTTCACCAAGCCCTGGGAGGAGCTGCCGGAGTAGTAGGTATAATTCCTGCTGCCATAAGCAAATACCAGGGATTTTCCGTTATTCGTATTCTTTATTGTAAGCTTTTTGACAGCCTTATTATAGCTATAGTAAAGACCCAATCCCTTGCTCACATTATATGCCTTTACCATCAGATTGCCTGACGGGGATGTCACAATGAGATTATTATAAAGCTTATAATTATTATCGTTATCTCCCAGGATCATACCGTATCTGCCGGTTGCGGCAGATACCGGAAACGGTACGGCCAGATTTGTCATTAAGGCTGCAATCATCAGACTCAAGAGTAATTTGTTTAGTTTCTTCATTCCTTACCTCCATGATACCGTTGCCGGTATTGCCAATATGTATGAAAAGTACCATAGTTTATATTATATCATAGAACAATTACCTTCTTCTGTCTATGTTAAAATCCCCCAAAGAGCGATACTATGAAAATCTTGTCTGAAAGCCACGGATGATTGCCATTTTGTATTGAATATATTATAATTTATCATGAATGCAGTTCCCACTATTGGAAAGGATGTTGATTATGGCAAATAAAAAAAATAACACCAGTCAGAAAGCAGTTAAAACCTATGTTGATCTTCTTTATATGACACCTTCAGAGCTTCATGCCAAGGATATTGCTGCCTTTTTTCAGAATACCATAGGCTTGACAGTACAGCTATGGGAGGAAATGAATGTATTGGAATTAGAACTATCGAGTGAAAATTCCATTGATTTTGAACCCCTTCCAGTTAATTTTAAAGATCCCTCCGATGCTGCCTTTGTAAAGAATCGCGGCATTAAGACCATCTTTACCATCAATCTTTGTGAAGCTGATTTAAACAATGTTATTCCTTATTTTGAACAATTGACCGATAGTTTTTCCGGATTTATATGTGCTGATACGGTCGATTTTACTCCCGTATATGCAGGCTCCTCGAAAAAAGCTTAGTATACTGCCGGTACTGCATCAATTATGATCTGGCTAATATCTGGTCCGATCAGCTTCGAGGACTTATTTTCCTTCCTATTACGTTTAAAGGAGTATTTTCTATGCAAACGAAAAAAGCAGCTCTTCTCGCTGCTCTTCCATTAACCCTGCCCGTTTTTACGGGCTACCTCGTACTTGGTACCGCCTATGGTATCCTGATGAACAGCAAGGGCTTCTCCCTATTCTGGATATTGCTGTCCAGTATCTTTATCTATGCAGGCTCCATGCAATTTGTTACCATTGCTTTACTGGCTGCAGGCTTTGATCCCTTAGGTGCATTCCTTATGACTCTGGCAGTGAATGCCCGCCATATCTTCTATGGAATATCCATGTTAAAGCAATACCGGGGTATCGGCCGGCTGAAGCCCTACCTGATCTTCTCCCTGACCGATGAAACCTTTTCCATCGTCTGCTCCGCCAAGGTTCCGGAGAAGGTAGAGCCCAAGTGGTTCTATTTCTTCATCTCCCTGCTGGATCACCTATACTGGATTACCGGCTCCCTGATCGGTGGAATATTGGGAAGCATGCTTCATTTTAATACCAAAGGAATGGATTTCGTGCTGACAGCTTTGTTTGTCGTAATATTAATCAACCAGTGGCAGCAGACAACCAATCATCTGCCTGCTATCATCGGTATTGTCAGTGCAATTGCCTGCCGCCTGATCTTTGGTCCCTCGAATTTCATCATTCCTGCAATGCTTATGATATTATTCTGTGTGACTGTATGGAAAGCACCCTTGGAAAGAGGTAACAAATCATGAATTATTCCATAATCCAGCTGTTTATTTTCTTCGGAGTGGTAGTTCTGGGCACTGTTCTGACCCGTGCGCTGCCGTTTCTTTTATTCCCGGAGAACAAGGAAATCCCGAACTATATGAAATATCTTGCAGACATCCTGCCCTTTACCATCATCGGTATGCTGGTCGTTTATTGTCTTAAAAATATCTCGTTTACGAAGACACCCTATGCTCTCCCGGAGGCAATCAGCATTGTTGTGATAATCGTCCTCCATATATGGAAAAAGAACACTCTCCTCAGCATTGGAGGCGGTGCTCTTTTATATATGGTATTAGTCCAGTATGTATTTGTTTAAGATTTATATGATTTCCGCAATCATTAATTTCAGCTCTCTTGAAAGGTCAATGAATTCACTGCCAATGCGGACCACTGGTTTGGACAGAGCCAGCTTATTGATCATGACAACTTCGCCTTCCCGCCCATCATTCAGACGTACTCTATTATGAATATAGGATTGAACAATGCGTTCCATGAAGGTCATTAAATAGCCCGGATCATACTTCAGGAAGCCATCCCTCTCAAAATTCTCCACTACGTCAAAAGGACAGATAGCATCACGGTACAGGCGGTTCGAGGTCATCGCATCATATACATCGGCAATTGCAACGATTTTTGCAAAATCATCAATCTGCTCTCCAACAAAGCCATTCGGATAACCGCTGCCGTCACATCTTTCATGATGCATCAGGGCAGCATATTTTACGCGAATATCAACCGGCTGGTCCTTCAGTGCCTGATAACCTTTAATAGCATGGGTCTTAACTATTCTAAATTCCTCTTCGGTTAGCTTTCCTTCCTTTTGCATGATATCCTTGGGTATCAGCATCTTGCCGATATCATGAAGCAGTCCCGCAAGGGTAAGAACCTGGGTATCTTCTTTCGAGAGCTTCAGCCATCCTGCGAAAATATTGCATATCAAAGAGACATTCAGGGAGTGTACATAGGTTAAATCATCATAATTACGAATTCCATGAAGCATCTCTAATAGATGGGATCCGTTACGGCTTTCTTTTAAGATTTTATCCGTCTCAGTAAGCATCTCATTAATATTGATATCACTGTCCCCTTTTAAAACGCTGGAGAAGCTATTCTCTACATTATTCACTGAATCTACATAGGTACGATTAAATTTTTTGAATTCCTTCGTACTGCGAAGCATTTCAATGTAGGACTCCTCCTTGACAGGCTCCAGGTTCCCTCGATAGATAAGCAGACCGTAGATGCTATAGAAACGCAGTCTGGTAATTATTTTATCATCTAAAATAGTACCTTTTGTTATTATCAGCTGATTATTTGAAGAAAATATGTCAGATGCAACTGTCATCCCTGCTTCGGCCTGATCCGTTCTAATTCTTACTGCCTCCATGTAAACATAACCCTCCGCTTTCCTTAGTACCCTCAATTTTTAGTATAATTATTTGCCCGGTGATATACAAGTATAACCTTCTTGAGTCAAGATCTGTAATGCCTTTTGCAGTGCTCCAATCACTGCAACTTGCTACTTCAGCAGAAGCTCTACCGGACAATGATCACTACCCATGACATCTGCATGAATCCTGCTGTCCTCAATCCGCTCCTTCAATCTTTCGGAAGCAAGAAAATAATCGATTCGCCACCCAACGTTCTTCTCTCTGGCATGGAACATATAGGACCACCAGGTATACGCATCCTTGGTATCCGGATACAGGTACCGGAAGGTATCAATAAATCCACTGCTTAACAGCTTCGTCATCTTCTCCCGTTCCTGCGGCGAGAAGCCTGCGTTCTTTGTATTGGATTTCGGATTCTTTAAATCGATTTCCTGATGCGCCACATTCAGATCACCGCAGATGATTACAGGCTTCTTCTCATCTAAGCCCTTGACATAACAGCAAAAGTCCTCCTCCCACTCCATACGGTAGTCCAGTCTTGCCAACTCCTGCTGGGAGTTGGGTGTATATACCGTGACCAGATAAAAATCCTCGAATTCCAGGGTTATTACCCTGCCTTCTTCATTATGCTTATTCATACAAAGGTCATAGCACACACTCAGCGGCTCTTTTTTACTGAATACGGCAGTCCCTGAATAACCCTTTTTCACTGCCGAATTAAAATACTGATGATAGCCTTCAAAGGAAATCTCCACCTGCTCCGGTTGAAGCTTTGTTTCCTGAAGACAGAAGATATCCGCATCAATCTCCCGGAAAAAATCCTCAAAGCCTTTATTTAAACAAGCGCGCAATCCATTTACATTCCATGAAATTAATTTCATTTTCTTATCCCTGCCCCTTTCCAAAATAGCTAATATTGTTAGCATTTCCATCTTATTTTATAACGACCTGGTCGTATTACATATCCATGATTATATCATACAAAGCCTCAACGGACTCTGCAATCCGGTCGGCTCCGGCCTCTTCAAGCTCCTGTCTGCTGCCATATCCGAATAATACTCCGATAGAAGTAAGTCCCACGGCTTTCGCGCCTTCGACGTCATGCAGGCGGTTACCAACCATGACAACCTGGGAATAATTCGTTTTACCATCTAGGGTGAATATCCGGGCATTTCTTGATTTTGATTGCAGCCCGGTATTCAACAAAACAACCGCAGAGCCTGCAAATGCCCTCATTCAATTTATCACATTCCTCACAATGCGACAGCCTGTCCTGATAGACTGCCTCGTCGGTCTTAATCTCATCATCCAGACCCCGCAGATAGATTCTCATGTTCTCGAGATATTCTTCCGGCGCGAAGTCCTGCAAAAAACATTTTTTACATATACGCTTTGTTCTTTGTTCCATACTGCGTTCCTTATGGTTTCCTTACCTGTTTAATATTTTTCTCTACCTGTTTTCTGGGTAGCATAACCTGATGTCCGCAACCCAGGCATTTGAGGCGAAAATCCATTCCTACCCTTAGAATTTCCCACTCAAAGCTGCCACAGGGATGCTGTTTTTTCAGCTTTACGATTTCCCCTACATTCAAATCCATCGTTATCTCCATTCCGTCGCTTGGAAGCGACACGATTATATAAGACAAATCCAGTCGAAAGCTCTCTTATTCTGTAAAGTATAACATATTTCCTTTCTATTGAAAAGTCAAACTCTTTTACTAAAAAGCACTTGCATTTTGAAACAATGTGTTGTAGTATATGAATATACGCAACGTAGTATTAATTACTACATCATACAGTTTAATTTCTACGCCATGTATAAACAAAAGCTAAATAGTAAAAACTAAAGTTACATAAACTTATTATTTTCAATAGTTAAAGGAGTTGGTTATATGACAGTAAAGAAAGTAAAAGCAAAGGATCCGGGCAGCGCAATCACCCATCTCATCGGTACCCTGATGGCAGTATTTGCAGCGACACCTCTATTGATTAAGGCAGCAAGCCAGCCTAGCAGTATTCATATCATTTCACTGGGTGTGTTTATTCTCAGCATGATTTTATTATATGTCGCGAGTACCGTATATCATACCTTCGGTAACACAAACAAAGCCCATCTTCGTTTGAAAAAATTAGATCATATGGCAATCTACGTACTGATTGCTGGAACCTATACCCCAATCTGCCTGATTGCCCTTGGCGGACGCATGGGAATCGGCTTACTGATTTTAATCTGGGGCCTTGCCTTAATCGGAATCGCAGTAACCGGCATCTGGGTTCAATGTCCAAAATGGTTTTCCTCCATCGTCTACATTGCCATGGGCTGGACCTGTGTTCTTGCCTTCACCCAATTAATTAACTCTCTGCCTAACGCAGCTTTCCAATGGCTTTTAGCGGGAGGCATTATCTATACGGTCGGTGGCATCATATATGCACTGAAGCTCCCAATTTTTAATAACAGACACAAATACTTCGGTTCACACGAGATCTTCCATCTCTTTGTCATGGGCGGCAGCTTCTGTCACTTCATACTGATGTATCAATATATCGCAGTAATGCCGTAATATTACCCTTCATAACAAACAAAGCCGCCCCCTTATCTTGCGATAAAGGGGCGGTTGTCATATCTATGTTAAGCAGCCGAATGATTCTGGTAAGGTAACAAGACACTTTTCTCACATGAAGTAGAAGGGATTCGGTTGCGAATATTCAAAGATATGTACCCTATCCCATAACTGTCCGTTACCTTTTCGTTAAATATAAATTACATACTACATTATACTCTCATTGATCTTTCCTGTGACAGATTCCATATAAGTGTTGTAAAACATTATAGCCCCTGAGAAAGGAATGACCTTCCTATCCACAGTACCCTTCCTGTTTTACAACACCTTTTTGTGAAACAATAATTCAGCTGCTTATCTTATTTTATAACCTCTTTAACAGTTCCTCTCTCTGAGCCTCAAAGCCTGGCTTTCCAAGCAGAGCAAACATGTTCTTCTTGTAGCTTTCAACACCCGGTTGATCAAAGGGATTAACTCCAAGAATATATCCGCTTACACCGCAGGCAAACTCAAAGAAATAGAACAATTCGCCAAGATAGAACTCGTTCTTCTCCGGCAAGGTAACCGTAAGGTTCGGTACATTGCCATCGGTATGCGCAAGTAAAGTTCCCTTCATAGCACTCTTATTAACGAAATCCACGCTCTTGCCAGCCAGATAATTAAGGCCGTCCAAGTCAACCTCTTCCTCTTCGAGGATGATTTCGGTGGAAGATTTCTCTACGTTGATTACAGTCTCAAACAAAGTTCTCTGACCGTCCTGGATAAATTGTCCCATGGAATGCAGATCGGTTGTAAAATCAACTGCTGCCGGGAAAATACCCTTCTGATCCTTTCCTTCGCTCTCACCGAACAGCTGCTTCCACCATTCGGATACAAAATGCAGGGAAGGTTCATAATTAACAAGAACCTCGATGCTCTTGCCTTTACGAAGCAGAACATTACGTGCTGCTGCATACTGGAGTGCATCATTCTTCTCATAGCCGCTTGTTAAGCAATAATTTCTCATGCTTGCAGCACCTTCCATCAGCTTCTTGATATCTGCTCCGCTTACAGCGATCGGAAGAAGACCTACCGCGGTAAGAACGGAGAAACGTCCGCCTACATCATCTGGAACCACGAAGCTTTCATAACCTTCCTCAGTAGCCAGGCTCTTAAGCGCTCCTCTTGCCTTATCCGTAGTTGCATAAATTCTCTTCGCTGCTTCCTTCTTGCCGTATTTTTCATTTAGCAGCTTTTTGAGTACACGGAAAGCAATTGCCGGTTCTGTTGTTGTACCGGACTTACTGATGATGTTGATGGAGAAATCTCTGTCTCCGATTACATCTATCAGATGATTCATGTAATTACTGCTGATATTGTTACCGCAGAAATAAATCTCCGGTGTCTTTCTTACTTCTTTAGACACAGAATTATAGAAGCTGTGTCTGAGGAATTCAATCGCAGCTCTTGCTCCCAGATAAGAACCACCGATACCGATTACAAGAAGAACCTCTGAATCCTGCTGGATCTTAACGGCTGCCTTCTGAATACGGCCAAATTCCTCCTTATCATAATCTACGGGAAGGTCAATCCATCCCAGAAAATCATTTCCTGCTCCCGTTTTATTAATAAGCTGATCTTTAGCATCCTCTACGGAAGTCTTTATCATATCTATCTCAGTTTGAGAGATATACTTTTTTGCAACAGAAAAATCAAATGAAACCTTATTTGCCATGTTATATTACTCCCTTTCTTTTTTTCTTATATTCTAACAAAGGCAAACTAATTATTCAATGTTTTATTCTATGTTTTATTCTATGATTTCTGTTGCTTTTCTATTTATGCGAAAAATTCTTTTAATACGTCTTCAATTAATTTTTCTTCCTGCTGATTTACCGTAGCGTTCTTGGTTGCCTTCGCAGGTGATTTCTGAGGCTTCTCTGAGCTATGGGCTTCCTTATGGACTTTCGCTGATCTTTCTAATACTGCCTGCTCATTCTCCGCAGCAATTTCTTCGACACCCTTCATGATGGTGTTCATATCCGTCCGCTGCGAAGTAGTCTTTAATTCTTCTTCAATGCTATGTAAAATCTGCTCTTTTTCATCTACCTTTTGTTTACGCATTTCATTCGATGTCTGCTTTTCTTCTGCTTTTTTCTTCAGCTCAGCGCGTCTGGCTTCAAGGGCTAACCGCTCTTCTTCCATCTTTAAGCGCTCTTCTTCCCTGCGTCTTGCTGCAAGCTGCCGTCTTTCCTCCAGCTTTCTTTTCTCTTCTTCTTTTCTGGCTTCCTCCGCTTTTTTATGCTCCTCTTCGTGTCTTATTGCCAGAAGTCTTTTCTCTTCTTCCTTCTTGAGCCTTGCTTCTCTGCGGCGGTTTAACTCGTCCTTCGGCTCCTCTTTTACTTTCTCCAAGGTAGCTGCGGTACCAGCTTGCTTCCCCTCCATTGCCTGGAAATATTCACGACGGTACTGCTCTATTAATTCTGGCTGAAGTGCTTCCTGTTCTAATCTTACTTTACAGAAGTTCTCAAGATAATCCAGGAGATTTAGTCGAAGCATTTTCTTTTTTCCTGTGATGTTAAAACTTTTATCCACAAGGATTAGAACTGCACTCGACATGATACCCACCGCTCCGGATATTAATATTTGGTCTTGTCCACAGTCGAAAGCAACGGCAAAAACCGTGATAATAGGCACAATTAAAAGATTTAGGAATAAAATTAATCCACAGATATTATCCCATGTGGATAATAAAACTCCACAGAAGCGATACTTCAATACATACTTATCCACAAAAGTATCCACATTATTCACACCTATCTTGAGTTTATAACAGGTTGAAAATTTCATTTTCATATGCTGCAACGTTTTATTCTTCGTTTCACCCAATCGGTCTGATTCATATACCAAATGTTTATATACCAAATCCACGATCACCCGGAGCAGAAGCCCTAACCCACCGAGTGCCGCAAAGGTATAAATAATAATGTTCTTGTCATACAAGTATTGAACCATAAAAATCCCCTCTCTTTTCCATAAATTTACATTAATTATAGCTTACGAGTGTAAATTTGAAAAGAGAGAGGATGAAAAATCGGTAGACACGATTCCCTAGGAAGCTCCAAAATTTTATGAAATTGTGTGTAAAGCTGATGTAGTTGACATAATTCTAGTATTCATAACATGTAAATATACCTACAAAGATTTAATTACTCTTCTTAGACAGATCCGGGAAGGTAAAGGTTGTATCCAATCCGTCATCGGAAACTTCTATCGTATAGCTCTGGGTCGTATAGCCATCCTTAATGAAGGTAATAACATGTGTTCCAAGTACCTTCAGGAAGCTGCCGGGAGCAATGCATTTAAACTCACCATCAATATATACCGAAGCCCCTGCCGGCTTCTGCACATATATCATATGCTCCTTGTCGATATTATCCGAAGAATCCAGTACGGTATCTCCGCTTGAATCCTGTGTATCTCCCGAGCTTGTGCTATCTGTGCCGGTATCGGTATTATCTGTACCGGTATCCGTACTGCCTGAGCTGGTATCCGTACTATTTGTTCCGGTACCTGTACTGCCGGTTCCGGTGTCTGTGGTGTTGTCTGTTTCCGTTACAGATACCGAATCCGTGCTGCTGGACTCAGGTAAATCAATCTTAATCGTCTTACCCGCACTATCCACCTTAAGCTTACCTTCATATGTAGTATATCCACCCATGGATACCTTAATGTTATGATCTCCATACCCTAGTATAATCGGGTTAGCATAGGAGGTAAGATCACCATCGATATATAAATCCGCACCGAAAGGTGTGATATCAAAGCTAACCTTGCTTTGCTGCAAAGCCCCGTTATTAAGATCACTTAATGAAACATAGGTTACCTTATTGCGTTTCACTGTGATTTTCTTTGATGCTGTATAATTACCCGTATCCACCGTAAGGTCAAACTCACCTTCCCGTACGGTTATCTCCATACCTTTTGTAATCTGCTGCATTGCCTCATAGCCTATGGTAATGTTTGCACCCAGAAATGCATCATAATCCTCTAAAGCTACGGTTCCATGACCTCTGGTAACGGTTATGGAATATATCGTTTCCTCGTAGCCTCGGACCGTAAGCTCATCCTGTTTTGTAATTGTACTGATAGGAACAAATTCCTGCCCATTCATAACCTGGACATCATCACCAAATTTGTACTTGGTCGCAGCAATCTTCATGATCTTGGCATTCAGGTCTATCGTAAAATTATTTACTCCGGCATACTCCCATGCCTTTGATGAGATATTCATATCGGTAAGCTTATTCTTATCCGCCTGATAAGAAGCATCAACCATGCTTCCAACCTCAATCTGGCTGATTGCCATCAATTTATCGTACTTATCCGCTATATTGGTTCCGCCGTTGTAATTCAGCTCTAAGGTCTTCTGCTGATTCACATCATAAAGTGATATCTTCTTATTATCGGTATCGATTGCTTTCACAACGGCCAGCATTTGGCCATCTGGGGTATCCTCAGCCGGAGCTGCCTGATTATTTCCCTGGGGCTTCAACAAACCCTGGCTGCTTTGGATGCCGGTATCCTTCGAAGCAGATATCATCGTGATTAATAAAATAATCGAAAAAAAGCCCAGACCGATCAACAGGTTCCATAATGGCCTGCTGTTAACCTTATATTGTTTCTTATGTTCCATCGTATTTTGTACCATTCAAATTATCCTCAGTGTGAACGAAAAATGTCATCATATGTATTATAGCTTAACCTGACTTCGAATTCAATGCCGGATTATTCCTACAAAATACCCTCCAGCCTGCGAAGGAACATTTCTTTCTTGGCGTTCTGCTCACCAATCATATTCAGCTTCTGCGTATTTCTGCCGGACACCCAGGACTTCTTACCATTATAATAGAAGTTGGTAATCTTCCAGAACTTTTCGGGATACAGCAGCAGAAGGTATAATACATTCAATTCTGCCTTTGAAATGGGTTTTACCCGGTCGTAGGCTTCAATTATATTGCTGCCGTATAGAATATCCCAATCGTTTTTCTCCATTACCTTACGCACAAACTGATACAGGTCACCGATCTGCAGTCCGATGTAGGATTTCTCAAAGTTGGTGGTTGCAATCATACCTCCACTTCCTCCAAGCTCCGCCACGGACAGCGGCTGTTTATTAATCCAGCCTGGTGGAACATAAGTTTTCGAGATTGCATCGGCCTTACTCTTCAGCATAATAATATTATGATAAGTATAGTTACCGTGGCAAACACTGCGCTGTTTCACCGCTTCCGCTAATAAAGACTGATAGGAGGAGCTTAACAGACGATCGGCTGCCAGCAGCCCCTGCTCATAAAAGGCATCATAATAATTCAGATAAGACAGCTCAAATTCGTTCTTCTGCCTCTTTTCTCTGATATAGGCTTTCACACGTTTTAACTCGCGGTTACGTTTATCAAAGGTCTCCGTCAGATCGGGTGAAATATTATGCTCCAGTTGCTCCCTTGTAAAGTCGACATCCTTAAGAATGCAGTGCAGCCTCGCAAGATTAGACGATGCTGCTTCAATCTGTAACAATTCCTTCAGATTGCATTCTTCACCCCAGTACCAGTTTTTCATAATGTACTGGCAGCCCGCACTATCATCAGAGAAAATATCATCATCCGTTGTCTTTACGAACAGATCCGTATTCGAATAGCCATGCTGCAGCAGGTGATCCTTCACCTTATTCTCAAATAAAGCTCTGTTTCTTGAGCCTTCAAAACATTTGTAAAGTTTTAGCCCACAGTCTGTCTCCAACAAAAAGGCGCCCCTGGCTCTATATATGTTGTAAATTTTAAGACGATATTTTTTTAATGCTTCCTGGCTCCTATCCTCCACGGCTAATCCTCCCAACTAAGCTTCATGCAATCGTTATGTTCTATAATATATGCTGACAGTCTCGGTATGGCTTCCATCGGTAAATTACATTTTTAACAGGATAGAAACCGTTTTATTCATATCGAAAAACCCGTCTTACTAATATTATGATATAACATTCTGATTCATGATTATAAAAAGGTACTGATGTAAAACTTATGCGGAGTATTTTTTATTTCATAAGATACAATACCTATGAAAGGATAAAGAGTTTGCCTTGGCAAACTCTCACGTCGAGCACGGTCAGCTTAGCTGATATAATTCCAACGTAAATTTAGTTTACGTTTTACACTGAGTACGCGTCCACGCGGAGCGTTTTTAATCTTATAAGACGAACTTTCTTATGAGATTAAAAAGCCTCAGAAAAATTCTTATGAATTCTTCTGAGACTCTGTATTTTTTTTAGGGATAGCCATATTTAATAAAGTTTCACGATCATTCTTATTCGGATCCTCCAGCACTTCATTCAGCAACCGGTTAAGGAGCTCTCCCAGCTCCTTTCCTGGTGTAAAGCCTGCCTCAATCAGATCTTTTCCATTAATCTTAAGTTCCTTCAGGCTCACGCACTCACCCTTTGCCATAATTTCTTCGTAAAGCCTGCGGGCAGCCTCCAGTCGTTCATACTTATCGTCGGTATACTTCGGATTCTTCGCCGAGGTATCCGCTCTGTTTACTTCAAAGAGCAACCCCATGTATTCCTTGCCGACTCTTAACAAAGCTTTACGTATTCCAGGCGACGTCAGAACAAAACGGTAATCGTGCCACTTAATCAGATGTACCACAGCATCTACGGTATCATTATCAAACTTTAACCTTTTCAGAATGTTTTTCGCCGTTGCTGCGCCTTTTTCCTGATGTCCGTAGAAATGTCCCTGGCCATCCTTACCGATACTGAAGGTATTCGGCTTCTCAATGTCATGAAGCAGCATGGTCCAGCGCAAAATCATCCGTTCCCTCTGGCTAAACCTGCCTTCCTCCTGTTTCCCTGCGACTTCAGTAACTGCTTTGATGGTATGCTCCCCAACATTATAGATATGATGGAGGTTCTTCTGCTCCGTGACCATCATTGCATCAAATTCCGGCAGAACGATGCTCGTAATCCCTAATTCATATAAATTGCGTATACGATCCGGATGATCGGATAGAAGGAGCTTCGTCAGCTCAACCCGGATTCGTTCCGCACTGATATTCTTTAGATTCTCCGCCTTAGCCCTGACAGCCTCCAGAGTTTCATCCTCTATAGCAAAACCAAGCTGGGCAGAAAAACGTACTGCTCTGAGTATTCGTAAGGCATCCTCATCAAACCGCTCCACCGCACTTCCGACGCAACGGATTAACCCATGTTGAATATCTTCCATACCTCCAAAGAGATCAATCATGCCTTCTTTTTCGTTATATGCCATCGCATTGATTGTAAAATATAATTATATTAGAATTTGTTCAACTCTGTCAAAGCTTTATATTCATAGGGTTTTTATTGTTTTGTATCATTTATTCAACTTGAACAATCCATTAATTGACAAATGTCCCAATTATATGTATAATTATTTTCATATTTGTTCATATAATTTGTTTATTAGTACATAGTTAGTACAGGAATGTAGGTGCATATGATTAAAATTTTCGAAAAAAAACGAGAAAACAAAAGTATATACGAATTACTTACTTATGATGCCAATGACAAGGTAATTCTTACAGAAACACTACGTTATGAAACAGCTACATTTGAACATTCAAATAAATTTACATACCTTATTCTTTATAACGAAGAGATGAAGCCATACTCTGAAGTCTTCTCTTATTTAAATACTACAATTGAATCCTTCTCAATTAACTCAAGATTAAAAGCACTAACGGCATTAAGGTTACTTTATATCTATCAACATATAATTTCAAAGAAGATAATCGAATTTAATGTAACTGATGTTAATAATCTTAAATCATTTTTGAGAGGCTTATCCCCTGCTGGACAAGCACTAAGTTTTGAATTGATCACCAATCGTAGCAATGAAACAATAAACGGATATTTATCAGTTTATAGGAACTTTTTAACTCATTTAAATTGTGAAAATTCGTATCTCTTTAAAACAATTAAAGGTAAAAAGACCAGTAGCGAATCCGATACCCCCCACTCTTCTGAAAGATATGCTTCAAGTGAAAATAACACAAAAGACCAAGGAGTAATTCCTTACTATATATCCGTTTTCGATTTTCAAAATATATTGTATGAAATCAGAAAACACTTTTCGTCATGTGAAGAATGCATGGTCAGGTTAATGTATGAAAATGGCTTGAGGCTCGGAGAAGTACTCGGTTTAACATTTGATGATATTACATCCGAAGTATATGAAGGTAAAAAGAAGTTTTTTGTGTATTTACGAAACAGAGTGTCAGATAATAAAGATCAACATGCCAAGACATGTATGAAGGTAAACGATGTAAAAGAGTACAATTCAAAAGGCTATAAGAAAGAAGGTTATGGTTTTCAAAAAGTTGAAATTTCTGAAATATTATATTCCAAAATTAATGATTATATTGAAACCTATCATGCTTATGCTTTAAAAAATAAAGGCTATAATAAATTTTCTCTTGCAGATAGGGCAAGAAAGACCGAGCCTTATGAAAGTGATAATTATTATGTGTTTTTAAATACTTTAGGCCGACCTATGAGCTATCAAACCTGGAATAATAGATTGAAAGCGATATTCAATGCTGTTAATATTCCCATTGATACAGGTACAAAAGAACATAATCTAAGCCACCGGTTTAGGCATGGTTTTGCTGTATTTAATGTAATTTATATGAAAACAGATGCTCTTCAATTAATGGTAAAGATGAGACATAGAAATGTATCAACCGTTTCTGTTTACTTTAGGTTAACTATAACAGACCAGATAAAAATAAAAACAGATTTTACTAATCAGTTATATGAAATCATTCCAGAATTAGAGCTTTAAATTTGGAGGTACTTAAATTTGGGTGCAAAAACCACGGAAGAAAAAATCAATTATCAAATTGAAAAACTTCAAAAAATGAAAAATGAATTTATTGATGATCGCATGTTTGAACTATGTAATGAGTATATAAGTATGCTTATTACCGATGATATTATCTTATCGACCAAAATAGCACTAAGCAGAAATTATATTCAGCTATTTGAAAAATTTAAAAATATCAGTATAACTAATTTATCTTGGACAACCATACGTGATATAGCAAAAGACTGTAATGCTACGTTAAACAAACTCAATAAATATGTGATATTCCTTTACGAAAAAGACCTAATGCAAACAAAGATAAGCAATGAACTACTTGATTACATGAAATCTAATCGCCATGATTCAAGTTTGGAGCTTCTGTACTCGACAGATATAACTAAATTTATAATCTGCAATATTCAATCGTATATGAATATTATATTGATAAATGCAAATGATTTTACACGTGTACTTCTTACTGAATTTATTTTAGAATCTCCTGGAGTAAGAGGCGTTGCAGCTGCAAAGACCTTTTATGAATTATTTGAAGACAGCTTTGCTGATATTGACTATGCAAATTCAATTTCTTCCATAGAGCATTTTACATGCCGTACATTCGAACAACAATTTTCTTATTTTAGAAAGTCGGATAACCTTTTTAATCTAAGAATTTTGATAAACTTTTACTTGTTTCTATCCGGAAAATATATGAATTTATTCAAAGCAACTGATGTATTGGATATTTATATATTACAAAGATCACATTTTATTGCAGAGTACATAAGTTGTGCAAGAAAAGTTCTGTTTAACCCGTTTCAAGAAATTCCAAAGAACGATATATGGTATTTAGATTTTAATAAGATGAATTATAGTTCAAATAAATATTCCGATGAATCCAGAAAGATTGTGGATTTCACTGCAATCCATAATGAATCATATAGAAAACTAACCAAGGAATACTTTTGGAAAGCACCCGATTCAGTTATTATAAAATTGCAAAGGTATCATTATATCAAGCCTTTTTTTAATTATATTGCTGATTTAAAAAGTGGTAGGGAGTTAAGTATCTATGTCAGATCAAACAGAAGTATTGATTATACAAAAATTACGATGAATGAAATAATGGCTTATAAAACCTTTGTAGATGGTATGGAATTAAGCAATCACTCTTATAACTCATCTATATTGGCGACAAGATATATAGTTGAATTTTTATCACAGAATAAATCATTATGTTTAGAACAAGGTGTTCTATATTATTTAAAATCAAAGCAGGTCCGTGAAAGCTATAATGCAACCGCTATTCCAGATGACGAATTATTGAAACTGGCACAACTTATGAAAATTAAAGCGGAGGCCTCCTACGAAAACAAGCTTAATTATCTTATATTTTATATTGCACTTGAAACTGAATTTAGAATTTCACATATTTTAAACCTTAAGGCAGATTGTTATTCGGAAGCTTCAAAGCCTAATGAATACGTTATTAAAAGCATCGATAAAACAAGTGATGGTAATTTACTAGACCATTCTATTACCATTTATACAAAGAATCATATCGATGATATATTAAAAATTTCACAGGATATACGTGGTGACTGCAAAAATCCAGCCTTGAAAAAATATCTATTTTTATCAAAGACGATTAGAATGAATACATATTCAAAGCATAACGAAAATCAATTTAACTCATTTTTTAAGAATTGCTGTCAAGAGTTAGGGTTGCCTAAGTATACCGCATCAAATTTAAGAGATACTCATATTACAAAGGCTCAGGAATATATCCTTCGAAATAATAGAAGTGATCTGGAACAATCCGTATTAACAGGTCATAAAGACCCGAATTCAGACAATCACTATATCGAAGCCAATATAACCGAGATGCTAGAGATCGTTTACATGACTATTATTGGAAATGTCGAAATTAAAGGGCAAATTGTTGATAGCCTATCACCTGCCCTTGCAAATGACGAACATTCAGTATCAAACAAATGCGGTTATTGCGAAAGAGATTCTTGCAATGATTATTCCTACCTAGATTGTTTGATGTGTCAATCATTTATAGCCACAATTGATAGAATTGCTTATTTTGAAGAACAAATACAAGTAGTTGATGATAAAATCAAAGCTGCTTCTATAAAGCATGACAAGGAAGATTTAATCAACATCAAACAGCTTCTATTAAACTATTTAAAGAGACTATTGGTTAGGAAGGAGCTTCTAAACAAATGATGGAAAAATTTTTATTAAATGAACTTGATTTAGATATAGAAGAAACCTTAGTTCTGGATGAACTAACATTAGATGACTCCTATTTACTCAGTCAGAAACAAGATGAAAATTTCTTGGATATCATAAAAAAAATTAACAAATTACCTTTTAAAAATTTTGATATTTATTATTCTGATAAAGAATGGGACTTTTCTGTTAATATTACTATAAACATTGACACAAGTAAGTTAAAATTTAAATTTTATAATGCTCCTGAAGAATACCAAGACATCCTAAAACAGTTTGTTTTAGTTCAATTAATTGAAAATCAAAAGAAACATCAGAGTCGTCATAGATTATTTGCTGATCTGGTTCGTTTTTTTAGTTTTTTACATGAGAATATGGTATATGATATAAACGAAGTTACTCTAAACCATCTTGTTGATTTTTTCAAGACTAAGGATGAGTTATCAGATATAACTAAAGCAAAATATAAAACTGCTATAAACATGTTCTTTGAATTTTATGCTGTCCATTATGTAAATTTACTCACTTCAGAAATAACTGATTTTTTAGCTGAAAAATATTCTGATCAAATAAAAGCGACTCGTGAAGACAGAAAATATTCCGACATTCCAGAAACATACTTCAATAATCTTATAAGAGCTTGTATAAAATCAATTAATTCAAGTTCTGTACCAAAAGATATGCAGGCTATCGCTTCCTTGATAATTATCATTTCACAAACGGGTTTGAGGATATCTGAATTAGGTGATTTAAAAACCAATGCTTTACGGCCAGTCGTTCTTTATAATGGAGCCACTGCTTATTATTTAGAATACCTTACATGGAAAAGAGAAAAAGGAAATAATGTTGCTACTATTGAAAAAACGTTCATTAATCAATTAAGCAAAAAGGCTTATGATACATTATGTGACTTATTACACGATGAAAGAATACACAGAAAAACTGATTATTTGTTTTTTACAAAACTCCATAAGGTCTTACCTTTAAAATCTCATCGCATAAGAGAACAGTTTTTAAAATTTTACTATTACAATAGACATGAAATTGGTTGTTTAAATTGCGCAGATAAATATCCCGAACTGTCAACAACTCTCTACAACCAAACAGAAGATGAATACATAACTTATCCTGCTTCCCCACAATTCAGGGTGCATGTTTGTACAGAATTATACAAGAATGGCGTCCCTTTAAAATATATACAAAATTTTATGGGACACCTAACCGATGATATGAAAGGATATTATGTAAGACCTTCTGATAAATCACCTCAAGAAGATATGGGATTTTCAAAAGAAACCATTATAAATATAGTCACTGGCGATAGTAATTTACTTGGTTCAAATGCTTCTGGACTAACTAGGAAAATTAAGAGTTTTATAATCGAAAACAATTTCAATATTGCTACGGATATAAACGAGATAGCGGATTCCTTGCTTGAAAAAATACCTATAAGAGCTAAAACCGGAGGCGTCTGCATAAAAAGTTCAATGTTCAGAGAGTGTTCAAATGATGCAATTACCAATGAATTTTATTGTGCTTATGGGGTGTGTCCTAACATTTACCACTTTTATTATATGTCAAGTATATCCTACCGGCAGACAAAAGAATTAGTAGAAAGTATTGAAATAAATAAAATTCATAATCAACTGAGACAAGCTCAAAAAGAATTAAACAAACTAAAAACCATTATTTCAAACAAATTGATGCCAGAACTTGCTGAACTCAAGAATGAATTGCATGCCAAAGGAAAATCATACATACTTTCTAAACATCAAGATTTGGAATATGTAATAACACACTATGATAAAATACTTGAGGAGATTTCAACATGGAAGAAAATCAAGGTATAATAATTGAAAAACTTAAAAAAATAAATGTTGATTACGATACACTAAAACCTTTTATGAAGAAGTATTTAATTCGAATTGAAGATTTAATACAGGATAAAACATCAGAACGCTCCACTGGAATTAAAATGATAAAAGATAGTCGTTTTTCTCTATCTTTCATATCTCAATCTTTAGAGTGCTCAAGAACTACGCTTTACAATCATGACGAATTATTAAAACGTTACATTGAGCTTTCAATTGATTTATTTGAAACTGATGACCCTTATATATCTTATGATAAGTTAAAAGCCACAATAGGTGAATTAGAGGTCAAGGTCAATAAAATGATATCACGAGATATTGACACAGAACTATTGAGAGTAGAAAATGAAAATCATATAAAGAAACTCAAGGAAAACTTTGACCAAATCAATCGACTACAAGCCAGAAATGCTGAACTTTCAAAAGAAGTTCATGAATTAAGACTTAAAGTTAATAATTCTAGCAAATCTTCTGCTAATATTACTAATCTAAGAGAAGATAAATGACAAACATAGAAAAGAGGATTCCCATATGAACGAATTTAAAATAGATGTTCCCCACAAAATCAAAGCAATATTAAGTAAACTTCATGAAGCGGGCTATGAAGCTTTTGTAGTGGGAGGATGTGTTCGGGATACTCTATTAGGTAAAGACCCACATGATTGGGACATAACCACTTCGGCTACCCCTGATGAAATACAACATGTATTTCGCAATTATCCACAGATACTTACAGGAGTTAAACATGGAACAGTCATGGTCTTAAGTCATGGTGAAATGATTGAAATTACAACTTATCGCATTGATGGTGATTATTCTGATGGGCGAAGACCCGACAATGTATCTTTTACAACAAATATCATTGATGATTTAGCTAGAAGAGATTTCACGATGAATGCCTGTGCAGCTACTGAGACACATCTAGTTGACCCATTTGGCGGAAAAGACGATTTAAATAACCAATTGATAAGATGTGTGGGTAATCCGAAACATCGCTTTACTGAGGACGCACTTAGAATATTACGTGGAATCCGTTTTGCTTCGGTACTAAACTTTCACGTTGAGGAAGAAACCAAAAAGGCAATGTTTGAATGCGTAAATTTACTCAAAAATGTGTCTCAAGAAAGAGTAACTGTAGAATTTTGCAAAACACTTCTCGGAATTAATGTAAAGAATATATTAATTGAATTTTTTGATATTTTTTCTTATATTATACCAGAAATTAAAGTTCTATATGGCTTTGACCAGAATAACAGACACCATATATATAATGTTTATGAACATACCTTAGTAGCAGTCGAAGCTATAGATAGTGATATAATACTCAGAGCCACCATGTTTTTCCATGATATTGCTAAACCGCAATGCTATACGATAGATGAACGAAAAGAAGGTCATTTTTATGGACATCCTGAAATATCAGCACAGATAACTAACAAAATACTTCACAGGATGCGATTTTCTAATGCAGATATTCATGATATTACAGAGTTAATAAAATATCATGATGTAAATATATCTGCAACCTCCAAAAGCATTAAAAAGCTCCTAAACAAAATTGGTGAGCAGCAATTTCGAAGACTTTTAAAGGTAAAGAAAGCAGATATATTGGCTCAAAACCCTGTATATTCTAATAAAAACTTGGAATTACTTGAAAATATAGAAGTGGCTTTAAATAGTGTTATTGCTGACAATTCATGTTTCTCATTAAGAGACTTATCTGTTAATGGGGATGACTTAATTCAGCTTGGCATCCCAAAAGGGAAGAAAATAGGCAATATGTTAAATCATTTGCTAGATTTAGTTATTCAAGAAGAAATCCCCAATACCAAAGATATTTTATTAGATAAAGCGAAGCATCTGTTTAATATCATGTAATGAAAATATCATATGCGTAAAAAGTGTCAGTTATCTGGACAAATTAGATGTGGGCTTTTTAATGCGTAAAATGTGACAACTAAGTGGGCATTTTAGAGTAGTTGGTTTTTGGATGCGTAAAACGTGTCAACAACTTAGGTACTTATCATTGCTCTTATGTATGCGATGAATACTAAAGTTAATAAATGAAAAATAGCGAGGAATATGCTTGTATAGAAAATAAAAATCGTAAGCGATGAATAACCTACCGGTTTTTCAAAAGTCCAAATCCATGAGATAATCCTTGTACAAGAGTGATAATTCTCCTGTTCTGGGATTTAGTGTAAGGCGTCACATTGCAGCTAGAGAGAACGTCAAAATATTTCTAGCGTTTTAATTGATTTTACAGCAAATTAATTCTAATAATGCACGAAATTCCAATTAATAATGCACTTTATTTCTATCAATCCATATTCTTT
>DATMUM010000035.1:0-2642 GCA_035564175.1 Mobilitalea sp. | reverse complement strand
GTTTATGGCTACATATCCTAATATAAAAGTGGAGACACAATACGGTGCATGGACCGATTGGGAAACGAACATGGCTACTGCATTTTCCACAAAGACAGCTCCGGATGTAAATCAGATAAACTGGAACTGGATTACCTCCTTCAGCTCTGACGGCAGCGTATTCATGGATCTGAAACAATTCTCGGATATCATTAAGTTGGATGCTTTTGATCAGAGTGCTTTAGATCAGTGTACCTTAGCAGGAAAATTACAGGGCATCCCGGTTTCCATGACCGGAAGAATCTTCTATTGGAACAAGGCTACTTTTGATAAGGCAGGAATTGCCACACCTACTTCATTAGAGGAGTTATATGCAGCAGGTGAGACCTTTAAGACAAAATTGGGAGATGACTATTATCCTCTGGGCATTAACGAATATGACAGAGTGCTTCTCTTAGTAGATTATCTTGAGTCTGTATATGGCAAGGCTTGGGTAGTTGATAATAAACTTCAGTATACAAAAGATGAGATTAAAGCCGGCTTAGAATTTATTAAATCCCTTGAGGATAAACATGTAATACCTACCATCAAGACCATACTTGGTGATGGCGCAGCTTCCATGGATAAGAATCCGAAGTGGATCGAAGGCAAATATGCAGGTATCTTTGAATGGGATTCCTCAGCTAGCAAGTTTAAGACTGCATTAGCAGATGGTGGAGCTGGATTTATGGTTGGTGAATACTTTAAGGATTTTGGTAAGTATCAGGGCGGATTTTCCAAGGTTTCCTTAGCATTTGCCATTACTGAAACTACGCAGCATCCAAAGGAATGCGCAATGTTAATTAACTTCCTGTTAAATGAACAGGCTGGTGTTGAGATTATGGCAGCGGAAAGAGGTATTCCGTTAAATAAGAATGCATTAAAGATCTGCCAGGATAAGGGACTCCTTGATCCTATCGTAGCAGAAGCTAACGGTAAAGTATTATCATGGGTATCCTTCCCGTTAGATCCTAAGTTTGAAGCAGCGGAGTTAAAGAATCAGCCCGATGGTATTTACTGGGATGTTATGAGCGGATTTAGCTATGGTGATTACACCGTTGATGAAGCTGCACAGACATTGATTGATGGAATTGCTTCTGTTTATGCAGATTAATTCGGTAAATTAAAAGTTGTGTATGTGCTGGTTTAAGGCTATGACGGCCTTAAACCAGCCTTAATAAAGCCTTGATACTTATAAGATAAACAGAAGGAGATAACGAATGGAACATACGGTTATAACTCGGTTTATTAGTACATATCTACATAATTATCAAAAGTTTAAGGACTCCTGGAATTATGAGGACGGCTGCGTATTAATCGGTTGTGTCCAGCTTTATAAGGTAACCAAGGATATCTATTATAAAGAATTTATCAAGCGTTATATCGATCATTTTATCGAATTGGACGGCAGTATTCGAACCTTTACGAAGGAAAATTATAATATCGACAATATCAATACAGGTAAGGTGCTTTTCTTCCTTTATGAAGAAACAGGAGAGGAAAAATACAAATTGGCCATAGACATGGTATATGACCAGTTACTGACACATCCAAGAACCAAGTGCGGTAATTTCTGGCACAAGAATATATACCCGAATCAAATCTGGCTGGATGGACTTTATATGGCACAGCCCTTCTATATGGCTTATGAAACCAAATTTAATCATAAAAATAACTGCAATGATATTATAATGCAGTTTAAAAATGTAAGAAAATATTTGTTTAATAACGATAAAGAGCTTTATTATCACGCCTTTGATGAGGCAAGGATTCAAAAATGGGCGGATAAGATAACCGGGCAGTCTCCGAACTTCTGGTTAAGATCTGAGGGCTGGTATCTGATGGCCCTGGTAGATACTCTGGGTGAGATCACTGAGGTGCATTCTACGGACTACGAGATTTTAACCAAGATTTACAAGGAGGCTATTAATGGTATATTAAAATACCAGGATAAAGATAGTAAATTATTTTATCAGATTATTGATAAAGATGACATAGAGGGTAATTATTTAGAGACATCGGGAACAGCGATGATCGCTTATTCCATGATGAAAGCATGTTTGATGGGTGTTTTGGAAAAGGAACAATACCAGAAGATTTGCGAAGAAATATTTATGAATTTGGCAGAACAGAAGTTGATAGAAAAGGATGGCAACCTGCATTTATATGGCATTTGTTCGGTCGCGGGGCTTGGACCCGGTGAAGCAAGAGATGGTAGTGTAGCTTATTATTTATCAGAAAAAGTGGTATGTGATGATCCCAAAGGTGTCGGTAGCTTCATTATGGCATATGCTCAGTGGCGAATGCTTCAAAAAGATAACCCAAAGTTTGAAGGCTTAGATGAAAGGTAAGGTAATTATTATGCCAAAGAATATTGCAAGTGTTAGTCCGATTAGCCAAAATAAACACTATTTTAAAAAAATGTGTAAACGTAATATCGGCTTTTTCTTTATTATTCCCTGGCTGATTGGATTTATTGTTTTTAAACTATATCCGTTTGCTTCTTCTTTATTTTACAGCTTTACAGATTATCAATTGTTTGAAGGAATAAAACATGTCGGTCTAATGAATTACTTGCACATATTCAAGACCGCCAAGATTATGAAGGCCTTTGAAGTAACCTT
>DATMUM010000034.1:0-13599 GCA_035564175.1 Mobilitalea sp. | reverse complement strand
AAGCGGCTTGGCTGATGCAACATAGAGCATAAAGATATAGGTGACAAAGAAAATCAAGGCTCCACCCAGATCCTTCTGCAATACCAGGATAATAACATGAATACCGGCCATTGCCGAGATTATGATAATTCTCTTAAAACTTGCTCCCTTCCAGAATAAAGCGGAAATACTAAGTACATACAAAATCTTAACGAATTCCGAAGGCTGGACGCTGAAGCCATCGATCATCAGCCAGTTCGTAGCACCGCGATTTGTTGTTCCCGCAACCAGGACAACGAGCAAAAGTACAATACCTGCCAAGCCATATATCCAGCCTAAGCGCCTCAGCCATCCGATTGTCTTCATAAAAAACGGAATAAACAGACATACTGCAAAGGAACAGGCAACGATGATGACCTGCTTCATAGCCATATCAAAATTCAGTCTTGCCAGGACGATAAAGCTGACCGCCAGCAGCATCAGCATATTTCTCATAATCAGCTTCGACATCTTCGGATAGATAATTCTGTACATGGCGAGAACCAGGATAAACAGCAACACTTCCCCTGCATATAAGATCAGCAGCTTCATGCTCATGGTCTGTAGCAATAAGGTTCCATTACCAATAAAATGGATCAGAAATATGAGGATCGTCAGTATGGTATATACCCTGTTCTGCTGCCTTCGGTTCTTATAACGGAACACAGTAAAGCTATGATAGGTATAGATACCTATAAGCAAAATCATTAGATATTTGATTAATTCAACAATTAAATTCATCTATTTACCTATCCTTTTACTTCGTATGATATGGACCGCCATCAAAGATATCCACAGAAAGTACCTACTCTACTCCGCGTTTGTAATGTCCCGTGGTATAATCACCGGGTTCCTTCGTATCCGTCTTATCATAAATGAAGCGCTTTATAAATATATCGAGGATACTCTGCATCTGCAAAGCACTTTCCCTGGTAAAATCAAGTCGAAGGCTTGCAGGCTTTAAATCCAGGATCTCCTGGGCCTGCTTATGAAGGGCCAAGGCCTGTCCATTATAAATTACATTGTTACAACTCCTGCAATTCGTCCTGACAAAGAAGGTCTTTCCGATCCGATCTGTCATATACCCGTCAAAATCACTGTCTTCGCCCTTTGCGTCATGTTCTGCTATTCTTTTTCTACAGCCCTTCGTACTTTCAAACAGGCATTGAGCTGAAATCATAAGCGGAAGATATCCATATACGACGATATCACAATCCGCAATCCCTAAAGTCTTCAATTCCTGGTAGTTTAACTCCAACGGTGCGGTGTAATGCGTTATGCTTTTTTCGGTCCAAAATGCCTTGGCTTCTTTATTAAAGACATACATATTATAATTCAATATGATATCCTTCCCTGGCTTTCCATCCATCAATAACGACTGAAGAAGCGAAGCTTCTTCAAAATTTCTGACGATAAAACCTGTGACTGCTGCATTATCTATTATTTCTAATAATTCCTTTTTTAACCTGTCATATACCGAAAGTCTGCAGATATATGGAAGTAACAGATAAAAGGCTTTACCGGCTTCATTTGCTGCCAGAGCCATCTGCCTGACTGCATCAGAGGTAAATAAATCATATTCGACATGAATAGACGTAACCTCGGAACTCTCTAATGCAACTTTAAATTGTTCTTTGATACTGATGGCGACACTGATGTTCACAGCTGACTTCTCCTCTGAGAACCGGATATCCCTCACAGATGCCTTGGATTGCTCCGATATATGAGGTTCCAGTATTCGATGCTGTGGCAGTATTCTTCTATATTGTCCTGTAATGGCCTCCTCAAGCAGGCGGATGGCATCCCTTCGGATTTCATTCAGCCATGCCACAGGGACAAAGATATTATCGTCTGCATCTACCTGTATTTCGTGAAAATAATATAGGGTATCGCCTGTTTTTTCAAGGGGTGAGATTAGTTTTTCCCTGGTCATCGGCTGTTTCAGAGCTTGCTGAACGATGTCCTGATAAGCAGTAGCACTACAAGTTCCATAGGATGCGGTAAAAGAAAGCCTTTCACCGGTTTTTGCCGTTAAGAGCCCCTTTATTCCCAGCTTCTTATCCTTTTCTATATATTCATTTTCCAGGTATTCCAGTAATTCATTGTTCTTCGTTCGATATACCTGATCACCGATATGAATCGATGATGATCTATTTCCAACGTTCGTTCGCAGGATATCTCCCGGATTATGCGGATCCTTTACCGTAAATTCATGGCATTCTTCTTCCAGGTGTCTGATTTCAAGGATATCCTGAGCATGAATATTCTCCTTAACGGTTATGGAAATCTGGCTGCCACTAAATTCTTTCACTTCTCCGACATATACACCACTATGATTCGGCCGGTATAAGGACATCATCGATTTCCCGTGATAGGTATTACCGTAGCCTTCCGAAAAACCTCCTCTGTTATAGACATCCTGGAGCATAATCATGTCTTTCCTGAACTCGCTACCTCTGAATATTCTATGATATTCTGCCTTACCAAGTTCAAGATAGTAATCAACATATTTGCGATACAGCGAAGAAACCGCTGCCGCATATTCCGGCCGCTTCATTCTTCCTTCTATCTTAAAGGAATCAATTCCGGCTTCAATGAGCTCCGGAATGATTGCAAGCGTATTGATATCTTTAGGGCTGAGGAGATATTTCTCCTGTTCAGAGGATACTCTCTCGGAATCGGAATAAAATTGATAGGGCATGCGACAGGGCTGTGCACATCTGCCCCTGTTACCGCTTCTTCCACCGATCATGCTGCTCATCAGACACTGTCCGGAATAGCAATAGCATAATGCACCATGGACAAAGGTCTCGATCTCAAGCTCCGTATTCTCACGGATCTTCTTAATTTCGTTCAGACTTAATTCCCTGGAGGTAACTAATCTTGTTACTCCATAATCCTTTAAGAGGTTCGCTCCCTGTGCCATCGTCAGGGTCATCTGCGTACTGGCATGAACCGGAAGTCCAGGAAAATGCTCATGGATAAAATGCAGCACTCCGACGTCCTGTACGATTACCGCATCCAATCCCTGAAGATAATATTTCTCCAAAAAGGAATATAATCTGGAGGAAAGCTCCTTCTCCTTCAGCAGCGTATTCACAGTAAGATAAAGCTTTTTATCTCTGATATGGGCTTCATCTATGGCATTCAGCAGGGTATCTTCCTCTAAATTGTTGGCAAAGGCTCTCGCTCCAAAGCTGCTTCCTCCAATATAAACCGCATCACAGCCAGCATTCATTGCAGCCTTCATTCCTTCATAGGAGCCCGCCGGCGCCAGTATCTCTATCTGTCTTTTCATTCTAACCCCCCATGCTGCTGTTTCACAGCAGCTCAAAACCCTGGAAGAACAAGGAGTGAGCACCACTGTGCGAACTTCGCAGTTCTTCCCGTGTGAATTTGCTTTTTAATTCACACTAGCGGCCATGATGCCGCTTGCGGCATCATAATCAGTAACTGAAAGAAGTTCAAAATGAAATTCCGATGGATTTCATTTTGGAGTTCTTTCCAAGAATTTTGGATTTTTCAAAATTCTTTTCACACTATTCCTCCAATATACTGCTTCTATCCTCTGATATTAATGAAGATAAAAAAGCTGCCCGCACTATGGATACAGCTACCGGAGCTACTCCGGTACGGTTTATCACTAATTTGGACAGCTTTATCTGGTTACTACCTTTTCTTATTAATTTCATTTAACTCTGTTTCCAACCGGACGATCTTCTTCTGAGCTTCATAAAGCTCCTTCTTCATTTCCTCGACATCCTTCTGGGTTGAGTCCAATTTAGTCTGTGCTGAGATTAACTCATGTTTGAGATCAAAGATTTCATTGCTCTTCGTTTCATTATCCTTTTCAATCTCTTTCATCTGGTCTTTGGCTTTATAATAATCATCTGCAAGGTTAATCTGCATTAATATATTTTTTAAATCGGTATCCAAAAATTTATAAGCGTCCTTACTTCGAAATTCCTGATGCTTACTATTAATATAGGAAGCAATTTTCTGCAAATATTCTTCGCTTTCGTATCCGCTCAAGGTGTATCTCTTGTTATTAATGATAACTTCAATATCGTGATACTTATTCATATCCTCTGCCCCCTGCTATTCTTTGGAAACCTGGTAAAATCTTATAAATGTCACCAATATTATAACTGATGTTAATTTGGTTGACAAGTTAGGATTGTAAAAATTATCATAATCCAATATGGCGGTAAGCAAGCTCCGATGCAACTCTCCCTCTGGGCGTCCGAAGTATCAGACCATTCTGCACCAGATAGGGCTCGTATACTTCTTCGATTGTGCCTACATCCTCGCCGATGGTGGTAGCAACTGCTTCTATGCCGACCGGGCCGCCGCCGAACTTTTCAATCATGGTAACAAGAATTTCCCGATCAATATTATCTAAACCCAATTTATCTACTTCCAGCAAATCCAGCGCAAAGCCCGCTACTTCCCTGGTAATCTTTCCATCATATTTGATCTGTGCAAAATCCCGGACTCTTTTTAGCAAACGGTTGGCAAGACGCGGTGTTCCCCTGGAACGACGGGCTAGTTCAACTGCACCTTCCTCATCAATTTCCACCTGGAAGACTTCTGCGGATCTGATAATAATCTCTTTTAATTCCTCTATGGTATAGAATTCCAGCCTGCTAACTACCCCAAAACGGTCTCTTAACGGCGGTGTCAGCATTCCGGCTCTCGTTGTAGCTCCTACCAGAGTAAACTTAGGAAGGTCAAGGCGGATGGACTTCGCGGTGGAACCCTTACCGATGATGATATCAATCACAAAATCCTCCATCGCCGGATACAATAATTCCTCTACCTGACGGTTCAGACGGTGGATTTCATCCACGAATAAGACATCGCCCTCCTGTAAGTTATTTAATATCGCCGCCATTTCACCTGGCTTTTCTATGGCTGGGCCGGAGGTAATCTTAATATTTACTCCCATCTCGTTGGCTATGATGCCGGCAAGGGTAGTTTTTCCGAGACCTGGGGGGCCAAAGAACAATACATGGTCAAGGGTCTCTTTTCTTTGTTTTGCAGCCTCAATATAGACCTTAAGATTATCCTTGACTTTTATCTGACCAATATAATCCGTCAGAAGCTGTGGACGCAACGTTCCCTCCAGCTTACTGTCCTCTTCTGTAAATTCGGTTGTAATGACTCGTTTCACCATTGTATTCACCAATAAACCTAATCGTTTAATATCCTTTATTTATAGTAAGTCTTAATTCCTGTTTCATCAGCATAGCATTACTTACATTTTCTTCAGACAAAGCTTTAAGATCTGTTCCGAAGTCATATCCTCCGTGATTTCAATCTGATTCACGATTTTCAATGCGTCTGATGCGGAATATCCAAGAACCGTAAGGGCCTGGATTGTCTCGTCTTTTAATGCGAATATTCCGGTACCGTTACGTTTTTCCTCCTGGTTGATCACCCTTTGCTCAAATGCAGTCTCTAGCTTGAATTTATCCTTCAGTTCTAATATTAGCTTACTTGCCGTCTTGTTTCCAATTCCCGGAGCTTTAGCAATTGCTTTGGCATCCTCCGCCAGCACTGCAAAGCGGATGTCATCAGCCGAGATTGCGGATAGTATTCCAAGTGCACCCTTCGGGCCGATACCATTTACAGTAATCAGTAATTTAAACATGTCCAGGTCATCCTTCGTAAGAAAACCGAAGAGCCCGATGGCATCTTCCCTGACATGCATATATGTATATAATTTAATCGTACTTCCTCTTGAGGGCAGCTCCATAATCGAAGAAGCCGGTAAATACACTTCATACCCTATATTCCCTACTTCAATAATCACATTGCTTTCCTTAACCTCAGCTAATTCACCTTTCATATAACCTATCATTCAGACACCTCGTCGCATATGTATATTTACTCAAAAAGAGCACAGATAAAAAGTATAATCCCTATTATTATAATAAAAGAACTTATTAGTACAACGTTCATTAAATAACTGGATGTTTAGCGCAGGATGGATTTACATAGGCGATGTTCAAAAAACGTAGTCGCAGTGGGGCTGCGGCGAGGCTTTTTGAATATTGCATATGGAAATTCAGACAAGTTAAACGTCTAGTTATTTATGAAACGTTGTACTAGTCCGGAAGTTTTTCAAAATGTCCCCTGGATATATTCAGTCTGCCTTCCTTCAGATAATTCAGAACCTCAAATGCTGTAATACCCAAGGCTTCCGAAATCTGAAGTGCATTACTGTTCGGATATTCCTTAAGATATGCTTCGATATCGTCAAAATGATCGCCGTCAATCTTCTTGCAATCCTCACAGGAATATGCTTTAAACCTCGACTGGAACACCTTTTTGCAATGCTTGCACACATTGGTATACATAGTTAACATCTCCTTCAATAAACCTTTCTTAAGGTATCAGGTATCCATAAGCAGAGTCCTCAGATACCTTACATCAGGGTAGAAAATAAATTCAGTATCATCTGATAAGCTTTCATGATTAGCGGCCTTCGCTTCCACTCTTCATAGGTAACCTCCTGACACAATTCCATAGTTTTCAAAAGGTCTTCCTTAATCGTCTTAATTGTCTCCCTGTCACAGATCCACACCCCGCATTCATAATGGAGGTAAAAGCTTCTGTAATCCATATTAATTGTTCCGACTATGCCGGCATCCTCGGTAATAATTGTTTTCGCATGGATGAAGCCCGGACTATATTCAAATATTCGGACTCCTGCCTCCAGCAGCCTGCCATAATTATAATTCGTGAGAATTTTTACATTTTTCTTATCGGGAATGAAGGGAGTAATGATACGTACATCAATACCACTGGTTGCAGCTGCAATCAGCGCATCTCTCATATCCTCTTCAATTATAAGGTAAGGTGTGGTAATGTACAATACTTTCTTCGCATAATAAATCATCTGCTTATAGATATCCTCAATAGGATTTCTCGGATTATTCGCCGGACCGTCTGAGATTACCTGGCAGTACACATCATTTTCCTCATACTGCTTCGTAGGACGAAACGGATTATAATCCATAGGTGCACCCGAGCCTGATACCTCCCACATCTGAAGAAAAGTAACGGTTAAGCCCCATACCGCATCACCTTCAACTCTGACTGCATTATCCTTCCATTTGCCAAACCGGGGAACCAGATTAACATATTCGTCAGCAAGATTCATACCGCCTGTAAAGCCTACATTTCCATCAATCACAATGATTTTCTGGTGAGAACGGTAATTCATGTATAATTTATCCGTATATTTATGGATCGGATTAAATACTCTGATTTCAAAGCCTTCGCTCTCCAGAATCCTCTTGAAATTCGTCGGTGTCCGAAGCATTGCTCCAAAATCATCGTATAAAAACATTACCTTGACACCTTCTTTGATCTTGTGAAGAAGACGTTCATGCATACGAGTCCAAAGGACACCCTCACCAACAATAAAAAAGTTAATCAGAATGAAGCTCTGGGCTTTTTCAATTTCCTCGAAAATAGCCTCAAAGACATCCTCTCCCATTGGATAGTAATTTACCTTATTGTTTTTAAATAGGGGGAAGGAGTTATACTCCAGAAATTTTGTCATTCTGCTCTTGGTAGGATATTTCTCAGCAAATCTTTTGGTAACCTCAGGATCATATTCCAGGAAGGTTGCTCCACGCTTAAGCTTCTTTAAAATCTCGTGATCCAGTTTACTTCTGCGTCTGTTACCCCATAGCATAAACATGATGTGCCCGGTAATCGGCAATGCTGCGATGATACAGATCCAGCTTATTTTATAGGAAGTATTCCGGTTATCATTAATCAGACCGATTACAATGATAATACTGAGCACCTGAATTCCGGCGTATAGATAAATGGTGTATTCTCTTAAAGCAATTGATAAATAAATGATTAATGCAAACTGTGCCAGAACCAGCATTCCAACCAACGCAGCTTTTAAAAATCCGCTCAGATTACCTTTAATGGTTCCTTTTACATCTTCTCTTAAGTCTTTACTCAATGCACGTACTCCCTTCTTACTGAGTTTCTCCCGCAAATCGCTCAAAGCTTCTTCCCGCTTACCAACCCTCATGGAAGGGAAAGCCTTCAGTAAACGGATATGTGATTTCAGGGTATGTATGCTCTGATATCTTCGGAAAAATTCCCTTAGTTTTGCTTCTATCTCCGGCTTCATTTCCTTTTGTTCTAATTTAATGGTCTGTTTGATGGTTTTAGGGTTATGGAGCCACTCATCGAAGGAGGCTTTTACATCAGAAAACATACCCAGCATTCGTAAGTTTGTAAATCTGGCAATCAGATCTTCACCGGTTTCATAAATTTTCGTTGTACTGATATATTCCGTCATATCTTCACGCAGATCATGCAGCTTTACAAGGATATGATTAAACTTCACAGAGGAAATGATAGTAATAACAAAGTCCGTGATAAAAAGTGGGATTATCACATATCCCATAATTTCACCGATTCTTCTTGGAATTATACCTATAATAAAGTTAATTCGCGGCTGAAGCACCAGAACCATCACAATCGCAAGCAAGCCCCAGAACATGGAGACGAACAGACATATTCGCCCCTTCAAGTTCAGGGGATAATTACTGTAATCCCACCACCGCGTGTGAAATACCAGCTCCATGATTAAAGAGGTTATGTATTCAAGCAGGGTAGCAAGTAAAAATCCACCCAGATATACAATAATCAGATCATTCCGATATTGCCACAGTACCAGATATACAGTCAAAGCTCCGCACCCATAGATCGGCACTACCGGTCCCGTTAAAAAACCTCTGTTGACAAAGGACTTTTTTTGAATGGATACAAGACTGCATTCATAGATCCACCCGAATACACTATATAAAATAAAAATATAGAACAAGTAATAAAATTCTTGCCCAAATAACCTTACATTCCACATATTCCTACCGCCCCCTATTGCTATTCTTTTCAATTTTATCATAATCATTTAGAAAATTCAGTAATTATTTTCAAGCGTATCCAAATACCTGATATCCGTATGTCCATACCTATCCCATGCCTTATTGACATCCTGCTCTTTCCTTATCACTTATTATGTGCTAAAATGATAAAAAATTAAAAGGAGAGTCAATATGATAACCAGATATGAGATAATAAATCAGAAGCCCGATTATCCTCTGGATAAGGATTATGACCTCAGCCGGATAGTATTCTTTGATATAGAAACCACCGGTTTTGCTGCTGATGCCTCCTATCTTTATCTGATCGGCTGTGCTTATTATGATGGTTCCGCCTTTCAACTGGTACAATGGTTCTCTGAAGGTATTAACGAGGAAGCGAGGCTAATTACTTCATTTTTTGAATTTTTGAAGGATTATGATTATCTCTTCCACTATAATGGTACGGGCTTTGATATTCCGTTCCTTCAGCGTAAGATTGATATGCTGAAGCTTGATTACTCCTTTGACCGAATTGCCAGTATAGATTTATATAAGAAAATAACCCCTTATAAGAAGATTCTTAAATTAAACAACTATAAATTAAAATCCTTGGAGGCATTCCTACATATCCATCGTGAGGATATCTTTGACGGAGGCGATTTAATTCAGGTATATCAGAGCTATCTAGGGAAAAAGAATTATGAGACCTTAAGGAAGATGCGTGACCCTGAAGCGATCCTTCCATCCCCCTCAGAATCCGATCAACTGCTTTATCAGCTTCTGCTTCATAATGCAGACGATATCAAAGGGCTGATCTCCATCTGCCCTATTCTGTATTATGTAGATTTATTCGAGAAGCCCTTTCGAATCCTGCAGGCCTGGGTGGAGGATCAATTGTTATATATTCGTTTTGAGAAATCCGGCAGACTCCCGTCACGTATTCAACCCGGAAATGATCTTGTACATCTGACAGCTTATGAAAATACTGCCCTTCTGACTGTACACGTGTATGAAGGCGAATTGAAATATTTCTATGATAATTACAAGGATTATTATTATCTTCCTGCTGAGGATTATGCTATCCACAAGAGCGTTGCCGGTTTCGTAGAAAAGGAATACCGGACCAAGGCGAAGCCGTCCAATTGCTATACGAGAAAGCAGGGCATCTTTGCTCCGCAGTTTGAGACGTTGATAAAGCCCTATTTTAAGATGAATTATCCGGATAAACTATCTTTTCTTGAAGTCCATACGGATTTCTTACTGCAGGAGGAAATCCTGGAGCAGTATGTAAGTCATCTGTTAGCACACTTAGTTGTCACATAAGTAATTACTGTAAGCTATGACAGCTGCGCTAATGATTATGCATGAATGATAAACAAGATAAATTTGCACGCCAATTCACTTATCATATATAAGAAAGGAACCGGTCTGAACAGCGAAGCTTCAGAGCGATTCCTTTCTTTCATGCTGCATTGTAACGAAAGGGCTGTACCTTTCGGCACAGCCCTTATTGTCGCATCAACAGATTATTCTGCTGATGAAATGAATGATAAAGCTTTCTTGTCACCGTAACTGGCATGTAGAGTTTTGTGTTATAGTCATTTCTGCTATTATCTGGTTTCTTTGTTTCTAAAAGCTTACTTAGAATAGCATTACACCTCATCCATTTCACCATCCAGACTGCTTTCAAGGATAACTGACAACATTCTCTCATGAGAGCATAACATCAGTTCCATTTTTAACAGAATTTTCTTTCAGAAATTCGCTTTCTATTTCACGTTAAGTCTGTTTTTCTGGAGACTCAACCTTTCTTCTCTTATCCATAAAATAAACCTCCAAACTGAGTAATTTTACTTTACATCAGTTTGAAGGTTACACAAACTTTGGGATACGCCCGTTTTATTAAAGCTTATATTTTCTAGCTACCAAGCACATTTATATACATACCATAATCAGACACACTACCATCACTTAAAGTCACGATGGCAACACAAGTTAGCATTTGAAGATATCCATAATTGTATATTCTACTATCACCTGAGTATAATGTATACGTAGCCCCACTGCTCGGATTATAATATGTTGCATACTTTTCTATACTAGGTTCTAAAAGCGGATCATATATGCCATGTGATGCCATTTCTAATTTACTTACATATATCGAGTTTGTTCCAGCATCATTGAATTTGAAGGTGCAATAATCAAACCTACGCCCTACCACACTACCTCCATAAAAGTCTGTGTAATATGCCAAAAATGTACATGCAATGTCATATTTTCCCCAATATGCCGGTAAAGAACCTGAATCTGATGAACTCGCCATTAATGTAATTGTTGCATCAGCATATTGTCTTTCAATTGAGCCATCGGAATAAGTAATTTCCTGCACCAATTGATTAACCTCCAAAGTAAGTGTATCACCATCTGCTCCTGAATTAATAGAATCTGAATATAAGCTGACCGCTGAATCAAAACTAAAATTTTTATCTTCAGATAAAACGCTACTTTGATTTGCCAAATCTAAAAGTTTATTTATATCAGTAGTATAGTCATATGTTTGTATATTGATACATACTTTCTCGCCCTGCGCATAAGCCACTATATAACCATTACCCTGAACTGCCAATAATAAAACTAAGATAAAAACAAGTATCTTCTTTAAAATATTCATTATGTACCTCCATGATAAAATAAATTTAAATTATCGCGTTAAAAGTGCAATTTCATGGAAACTTGATAAAACTGTTAATGGTTATTTCTATTAGTTTAAATTTATTAAATATATACCTTAAACCTGTACAAAAAAGAATTAAATACACTCAGCTATTACTCAATCACTTAAAAGAGTATCTACTAAGACCTGTTTACCTCCGTTTACAATTAAAGTACCTATTTGGTTTCCGCTTTCAATTAGATTAAAAGATACCAAGGATGAATGTTGAAAGTCAATCTTCATGATGTCATAATCAGGTAGATCACCATATTTTTCATAAAAACGCTTCATTATCTCTTCATAATCCTTACAGTCCATAACTCTCTCTGAAACCCATTGAGTTCCATTGCTTGGCTGAGTTTTACTAAAATAGTCTCCATAGCTTTCTTCTAGTTTGTTTTTTATCACTGGAACTTCTGTTTCATCGCAGATTCCTTGAAACCTATATAGTTTCATATCCTTTTCAAAGATACATGTAGAAGCCAATTCAACTCCATATACTGTTTTACACTTCTCTTTAAACTTCATATAGGTTATGCCATCTATTACAGATATTTCCGATTCTTTGCCGCTAAGCACTTCTTTAACATCATCCATAGACATTCCCCATACTAATCCTTTTATGGGAGGATTCCAATCTGTTTTATCTTCTTTAGTACAACCTATACATAAAATACTTAAACTAAGGATTGTAATAAATATAATTATTTTTTTCATGGCATCATCCTTTAAATAATAAGTTTCATAGATACTTTTACTTTACTTTAATCGATTACATATATTATACCGCATGAGTAAATATTTGTAAATATATATATTTCAATTATATACATATATCAACAAATTATATCAAAATAGTAATAACATATCTCCCCCTGAATTTATTATTAATTTAACGATTCTTTAACTATTATATTAGATCAAACTTTATGCGAACACCAACCACGTGCTTTTTTTGGACACCTTTGGTCTTCCCATTTCGAAATTGCTTGATGAGATACGCCAAGGATTTCATCCAGGACAGAAGTTGTCACGCATAGATCTGAGTCTATTGTTTTAACACGTCTTTCAGCTATTTTTATCACCTCTCTAAACCGCAACTACGCAGCCATTTTTTTATTTTATTTGGGATAGTATGCGTGGCTAGTTACTCACTCACCTATTGGGGTATCGGAAGTACCCGTTTGTTTTGGGTATAAGAAAAGGAACCCTTATGGATTCCTTAAGTATTTGTATAATATTAATTTCTGATCCTGATTGCTTTGGCAGCCCTCTCAGATATACTATCCTCATCATTCTGAATTTTATTTAACAAATCCATAAATCGCTCTTCAATATCTTTAGCTAGTTTGTAACTACTTGCGACTCCTGGCACTTTGTCAATTTTCCTCCAATTTGCTGTCCCTCCTTCTATTCCAAATACTACCGCTTTATGGCAATATCTGCAATATAAAAAGGGATATATCTACAAGCATATTAAATAGCACCCTTACGTGACCAATGCCTCAGGTGCCATGCCTGCGCTGATGGAGGTCTTATGTTAAATTAATCGCCATTGTATGAAATGTTCTATCTAATTCGCCATAGGAAGGAATCAATATTAGTTGAATATACCAAATTAATTAATTTTGTGGATCATGATCTTCTTGATATTCCCTAATTTTTCTGAATTTCATCCTGAGGCAATAATCAAACTTTAACCTCTATATTTTTATTTCTCTTTGAAAGTATCTGTTGTATGACTCTGCAAAGAATGTCTGGATTGATTTTCCCATACATCATATTATTCACCCCGCAACTATTAGATATTTTGAACTATTGATTTTAACTTGAATTCGGCAAGTACTTTCTAAAAAGTACCGCCAGTTATTGATTTTACTGTATTTCTTGTTTCAAATAAATTTGACTCATTTTACTCCTACTTTTAGGACGAAAAAAATAGAATCCTGACTCAATATCGGGTAT
>DATMUM010000033.1:0-91237 GCA_035564175.1 Mobilitalea sp. | reverse complement strand
AATGTCTTTTTAACTGCAGTAAGCATTTCATCCATATTTAAACGTAAAAATGATTCCCACTCATCGAAATCATGCCTTTGATTTTTAGCATTGTGGAATCATTACATCGTCTGATAAAATAGTTATTGTTGAAGATTCCATTACTTCTGGTAAAGCATTGCGAGAATCTATGGAGAAGTTGAAGCAATTAGCAGATGTCAAAGTATCGGATATGGTGATTTCTGCTGATAGAATGGAAATTGGGAATGCAAAATCATCAGCTGTTATGGATGTAGAAAAAGAATATGGCATTAAGGTGTACTCAATAGTTAATATGAATTTTGGGAGATTTTTAATATAAAAACCATTCCTTTATCGGCAAAAATATTAATTAAAATAAAATTAATTGAATATATTGCCGATACTATGGTATTATATACATATATTTAGTTTGGAGATGAGAATATGGGATATCTATCGGTGAGCCAAATGGCGATAAGATGGAAGCTTTCGGAGAGAAGTGTTAGAGATTATTGCAGAAAAGGGAAAGTACCTGGAGCGTTTATGGTAGGAAAGACGTGGAGAATACCGGAAGATGCGATTAAGCCTTTAAGTAAAAAAACAGAAAATAGAGAAGGCCAGACTCTGTTGACGATTCTTAAAGATGAAATGGAAGCTAAGCTTTCAGGTGGGATATATCACAAGATACAGGTTGAACTAACATATAATTCGAATCATATCGAAGGTAGTAAGCTTACTCACGATCAGACAAGATATATTTATGAAACAAACACAATTGGTATGGAATCCGAACGCTTGAATGTAGATGATATTGTTGAAACGGTAAATCATTTTCGATGTATTGATTACATCATCAAAAATGCAAATCGTTCAATAACAGAAAATATGATGAAAGAATTACACGTTCTTTTGAAAAGTGGAACTTCAGATAGTCGAAAATCGTGGTTTGCGCTTGGGAATTATAAGTTACTACCAAACGAAGTTGGGGGAATAGAGACGACGGCACCGGAAAAGGTTCATGATGAGGTAAAAAAGTTATTGAATGATTATCAAAAGCATGAAGGAAAAGTCTTAGATGATTTATTGACATTTCATTATAGATTTGAACGAATACATCCATTTCAGGATGGTAATGGGCGAGTAGGAAGACTGTTGTTATTTAAAGAGTGTTTAAAATGTAATATTGTGCCATTCATTATTGATGATAATTTAAAGATGCTTTATTACAGAGGATTATCAGAATGGGAAGCAGAAAGAGGATATCTTAGAGATACTTGCCTTACAGCACAAGATTCTTTTAAAAAGTATTTGGATTACTTTCGAATCGACTATGATAAAGATGAAAAGTAATCGTCCTGAGAAGCCAAAGGTAACAAGCACGTTACTAACACTTCTAACAAAGAACCCTGCATTTATACGGCTCTACTGTTCTTAATCATATCTCAAAGAGATAATAAAAAAGCGATTTCAGAAATTTACAAAACCCCGAAAGTGCGTATACTTTCGGGGTTTCTTACATTTTGAAATAGCGCTGAAAACTTAAAAAATGACGGTAGAGAACATATAGAGAGCACTTATATTTGGTTAATTGCAACCATAAGAATGCTAATATCAAAGTGAGTGTATACGCGTTCTGTTAGTGATTGTGAACCGGAATGACCGATTATTTCTTAATAGGTGTTTGATCCACTTTTGCAGTTATCTAAAGTAATTTAATCAGCGCTTCTAACTCCTCAGATAAAACTGTTGCAAGCTCAAAATCAGTATCTTTTAAAGCCAATTCTATTTTCGTTTCAAGTGCTTTTTTCTTTTGTTCAATTTCTAGATAGTCTTTATCAAAATTATTAGCATAAATCATCTTTCTGAATTTTCGAATACTCATTTTTCTAATCGTCTTATCTTCAATGATTAAAACATAATTCATACAGTTTACTATAGAATAGAAATCATGAGAAATCATTAGAATCGCACCTTTATAGTCTCTTATGGCTTTTTCCAGTGCTATTTGCGAATAAGTGTCTAGGTGACTTGTCGGTTCATCAAGAAGCAACATATTTGCGTTACTGGCAGCAACCTTAGCCAATTGAAGCATATTCTTTTCGCCTCCGGATAAAGATCCAATCCTTTGATGAATGACTTCTTCTCCAAAACCATAGTTTAAAACATGTGATTGAATCCCTTGATAAGTTTTAAACCCAGCCTCGTAGAACTCTTCAAGTATCGTATTAGATTCATTTAGCATTTCGCCTTGAAGCTGAGATAGAAAAGCTACTTTAATGTTTTCATTTATCTCAATAGAATCATGATTATTTTTAAAGATCTCTCGGAGTAAGGTCGTTTTTCCAGTACCATTTGAACCGATAAGGGCTACTTTATCAGTAGATTTAATCTCGAAGTTAACATTTTCTAGAAGCACATCATCAAAAGCAACACTGTAATCCTTAACTTTTAAAGCAATGGTTTCTTCGGGTTCATTATCTGTAACAAAATGGATGTTGGGTTCCTTAATATCTACAAACGGCGCTTTAATTCTACGTGCTTCTAATCTTTCCAGAATTTTTACTCTAGCATTTAGAGATTTCCCTCTAGAAGCTTCCGTATGAATCGTTGAGACAAATCTTAGTTTATCGATTAAGATCTCATTTCTCTCAATTTCTTCGTTATCAGCAATGGCAAGTTCTTGTAACTCTATTTTAGTTTGAAGTAATGAGAAGTTATAATCAATATATCTTCCATTAAACTCTTGAAGCTCCGTATTTTCCAAATGCAGAATTTTATTAAAACAATGGTTCAATAGATATCTATTGTGTGTAATAATTAACATTGTTCCTTTGTGTGAATTAATTAGATTTTTAAGAGAATTAAGGTTTTCAAAGTCTAAAAACACATCGGGTTCATCCATTATCATTAAGTCTGGACCTGTCAGCATTTCCTTAATCACTTGAATAAGTTTAAATTCCCCACCACTAAGTTTAGACACCATTAGATTTTCATGCCGGCCTAGGTCTGCTAGATTTAGTTTCTTATTAATGTTGCTTTCGAAATCATCCCCACCAATTGCATTAAATGCGTCCAAAGCTTGTTGGTACTTATCCAGTAAAGATTCAATATCCGAAGATGTTTCCATTTCTGTACAAATAGAGGTTATTTCGTTTTGCAGCTTAATGAATTCTTCCCCTATATATTCGAAAACTGTAATTTCTTTTGTTTTATCTAGCTGTGAGAACTGACTTACATACCCAATTCTGCAATTAGGGGTTATCTCTAACTTTCCATCGAACATATATCTTTCTGGATCCATAATGATATCTATCATTGTACTTTTTCCACTGCCACTTGTTCCTATAAAAGCACAATGTTGACCATCTTCTAATGTAAATGAAATATTATTGTATAGATCCTTTTGTGGAAAGGAGTAGGATAAGTTATCAACTTTTATCATATTTACCTCTCTTTATCACTAAAAAGAGCTTGTAAAAAATAAGCTCTTCAATATATTATCTTATCAATCGTAATTTTATAATTGATATTTATGTAGTAAACACATTCTTTGAGTTCACCGTTGGTAGCATAACATTTTTTAGGACTAATTTCAATCATTTCATAGGAAAGCTTTTCGCTATCGTTATATCAGTCAATTCTAAAAGGCTTTGCGTGCCAGCTACCCACAGTTGATCAGATATTAGAAGAAAGAAGTGAGATTCATATGAAATTTTAAGCCCTTGCAATCGCTTTGTATTTGCAAGGGTTTTTATTGCCTTTTTAAAGGGATAGAATATAATATCCTGATAATATCGAGGGAAAAGATCATTCTACAGTCTGGGTTCCTGCTCTGCTGGAGGGACTTGAAATGTTTCTTGCAAAATAAATAAGGATGAATTACTCCGGATTCCCGATATATTTCTGTATACATTCGTAATTATGAACCTTCGTTGCAGTGATGACATAACTGCAGATCTCCGGAATCGTAAAGTCTAGGATCGGAATCTGAATTAGCTCCTCAGACTGAAGCTCCTGATTTACAAGACTAGCAGGGAGAAAGCTGTAGCCTGTCCCGGATTTTAGATAAGGAAGCAGATTAGCACTGCGGTCTATCTCAAAGGGGAAGGGGTGACCTTTTGGAAACAGATCTTTAATATAGCTTCCCACCTCCTGGAATGTAAAATCACAATAATAATAGGGTATCTTTTCAAGCTCTTTTTGTGTAATTCCATTCTTATAAATTAAATTCAACTTATGGGTAACCAGAATTAGCTGCTCTTTTCGAAAAGTTGAGCAGGTAACTTCCCGTTTATGACATGGAACATAGGTAAATGCAATATCAATTGCTTTATCAAGCAGCATTTGAAGCAGAGGGAGGGAATGTCCGATGGTTATATTCATCTTAATATCCGGATTATTATTTACGAAGGTCACCGTCTTATTAGCAAGATAACAGTCATAAATCGTATTGGTGGTGCCAATCCGTATGGAATGTTTGTATTGGTTCAATGAGTTAATCTCTTTACGTGCCAGATTCTCCAGTTCTAAGATGCGTTTCGCATAAATCAGAAAATGCTCCCCTTCCTGTGTAAGTTGAAGCTGCTTCTTGCTGCGAATAAAAAGCGGTTTTCCAAGCTCGGCTTCCAGCTCTAAAATTCTGTTCGTGACAGTGGACTGTGCAACAAACAGACTGTTTGCTGTCTGCGTATAATTCTTATAATCAGCAAGCTGAATAAACGTATTTAACATATCAGAATTCATCTGTTACCTCCCACAATTTTATAATTATAGCATCCATCATAAGATAGCCGTACTCCTTATAAAATACAATTGCAAATTCGTTCCGGCTAATAAAGATACATTAATATTCTTAATCATCGGAAAATCGAATAATAATAATCGAAAATATCAGTTTTACAAATAATAATCCTTTCTGATAAGATTATCAATAGATATTTCGGGATTTACTGCAAAGACAATAAATTCGGGAAAGAAAACTATAAAGATAGTGGAGGTAATCTATCATGAAAAAACCATTTTTAAGCTTGGAAAAAGTGAAGGAAATCGAGACACAGTATAAAACACCCTTTCATATTTATGATGAAGCAGGAATTAGGGAGAATGCGAGAAAGTTAATGAAAGCTTTTAGTTGGAACAAGGGCTTCCGGGAATATTTTGCCGTAAAAGCTACGCCAAATCCATTTATTCTTAAAATATTGAAGGAGGAGGGCTGCGGAGCTGACTGTTCTTCTATGTCAGAATTAATCATGTCTGAGGCGGTGGGCATCACCGGGCGCAATATTATGTTTTCCTCCAATAATACCCCAGCGGAGGAATTTGTGAAGGCAAGGGAATTGGGTGCAATTATTAATCTGGATGATATTACACACATCGATTTTCTTGACAGCGTTGCAGGAATACCTGAGGTGATCAGCTGTAGATATAATCCAGGAGGCATATTTGCGGTAAGCAATGATATCATGGACAATCCGGGCGATGCCAAATACGGATTTACCAAGGAACAGCTAATCGAAGGCTTTCAAAAGTTAAAAAGCTTAGGGGCAAAGAAATTTGGCATTCATTCCTTTCTGGTCAGTAATACCTTGGGAAATGAATATTATCCCATGCTGGCAAAAACCTTATTTGAGCTTGCCGTTGAGATTAAAAACATAACAGGCATTTCTATCAGCTTTATTAATCTGTCCGGTGGAATTGGGATACCTTATAGGCCAGAGGATCAGCCGAACGATATTATGTATATAGGAAATGCAGTAAAACAGGCATTCGATGAAATTATGCTTCCTGCCGGACTGGGGGAAGTAGCCATATATACGGAGCTTGGCAGATATATGCTGGCTCCCTTTGGACATCTGATCACCAAGGTTATGCATGCAAAGAATATTTATAAAAACTATATTGGTGTCGATGCATGTGCCGTTAATCTCATGCGTCCTGCCATGTATGGAGCCTACCATCATATTACGGTGCTGGGCAAGGAGGAGGAGAACTGTGATCATATCTATGATGTTGTAGGTTCCTTGTGTGAGAACAATGATAAATTTGCGATTGACAGGCACTTGCCCCGGATTGAAATTGGTGATTTTATATGCATCCACGACACAGGAGCACATGGATATGCCATGGGATATAACTATAACGGTAAGTTAAAATCCTCGGAGCTTCTCCTGAAAGAGGATGGAACTGTACAAATGATCCGTAGGGCAGAGACGTTGAAGGATTATTTTGCAACCTTTGATTTTTGTGATATGATAAATAATAAAGCCATATAATGATAGCTTGGTGTTAGTTTATATTAACAGTATGTAAAGGAATGATTTTTATAACAATCGAAAGTATGATAAAAGAATATGGCACATACATTTATAATTTTGCCTTCAAATTAACCTGCCACCCTCAAAAAGCGGAAGATATCGCCCAGGAAACCTTTATTAGCGCCTGGAAGAATATACATAAGCTAAGGGATGAGAAGGCTCTTAAGAAGTGGCTGCGGACAATCTGTCTGAATAATTTTCTGATGGAGTATAGGAAAGAACAGACGAAGAATCTGGAATATACAGATGATATAGAGAGGTTAGAATATGAGGGAACCTTGCTGAGTGCCGATATTGCTTCACCGGAAGATGAGATTATTGTTGAGGATGAAATCAGGCAGCTTCAAAATGGATGCTTCTATGCCATGGTTCGAAAATTAACCTTGAATCAAAGGATTACCTTTTCCCTAGTTGACATGTTTGGACTTACGACAAAAGAGGTTGCCGGGGTATTGGAGATGTCGGAAGGCGCTGTAAAAGGATTGCTGTACAGAGCCAGAATGAATATTGATTCATTTTTTGCAGATCATTGCAATATCATTGATATTAAGAATCCATGCAGCTGCAAAGCCTGGATAGAATTTAGTAATTCAAGAGAGACGAATCAAAGTAATATGCGCAAATTAGTTGATAAGCTTGATTATAAAGAGAAAAATTATGCGTTCAGTAAAGAGGTAAGAGAAAAGATATTTTACTTATATAAGCACTTAGAGGACCGCAAGCCCTCCGCTGCCTGGTATCAAAATATAATAAGCTCGGTAAATCATTAATTTTTTCAAAAATAATGTTCCAAATCGTATCTTCCGTTCATTTACCGCATCTTTATATATGTAGTAAATATTATGAAGAATGAAGGAGGATATTATGTTTGAATCAAGATGTGGAGTTTGCTGTAACTCCTGCGAACGAAAGGAAAAGGTTGCTTGTAAAGGATGCGTTCATATGGACAAGCCTTTTTGGGGAGGGCGCTGTGAAGTAAAAATCTGCTGTGAAGGCAAAAATATGAATCACTGCGGTGAATGCAATGAGTTCCCCTGTAATATGCTTTCCAACATGGGTAAAGAGCAAGGTTATGATGCGTCCCCAAAGATTGAACAATGTAAGAAATGGAGGAATGAGCATGGGGGAGTTGAGTAATTTACCCAACATCGGTAAGGAGTTAGAGCGTCAGCTGAGTGAGGTTGGCATCCACACAGAGATAGATCTAAAGCAGGTCGGCAGCATGCAGGCATGGCTGAAAATCAAGGGTATTGATGAATCAGCCTGCATCAACAGGTTATATGCCTTAGAGGGAGCGATACAAGGAATGAATAAAAAGGACCTTGCTATCGAAAAGAAGGAAGAACTGAAAGCATTCTATAAGTCTTTTCGATAAGAATTCAAATACTAACAATAAAATTGCGATTGAGTTTTAAAACCGGATATGGTATAAATAAATAGAACTCAATAAATAGTAAAGTATTAGGCAGCTGCCTTGATCCACGTCTGTTAGGGAAAATCTTAACAGACGTGTTTTTTTACGAGGGATATTTATGAAAAAGAGAAGACTGTTATTGGAAATAGCTATTGTCGTATTAGGTAATTTCATTTATGCAGCGGGGGTAGTGTTTTTTATTATGCCGTCGGGCCTGATTACCGGAGGAACAACCGGTATCGCATTATCTGTAAATCATTATTTCGGCCTGCCTGTATCATATTTCGTGTTAGGTTTTAATGTATTGATGTTCCTTTTGGGCTTTCTGGTACTTGGAAGTAAATTTGCACTTACCACACTGGTTAGTACCTTCTGTTATCCAATTGCGTTGGAAATATTACAGAAAATAGCACCCGGCTATGTGGTAACGAATGATATTTTCTTATGCACGCTCTTTGGAGGAATCTGCATAGGGGCTTCCATTGCGCTGGTTATCCGGGCTGGAGCCAGCACGGGAGGCTTGGATATACCACCTTTAATTCTCAATAAATATATGCGTATTCCGGTGTCTGTCAGCTTATATGTCGCAGATTGCGTCATACTTGCATTCCAGGCAGTCTTCAATGACAGGGAGAAAATCCTCTATGGCATCGTGTTAGTATTGGTGTATTCAATTATTTTGGACAAGCTCCTTATGGTTGGTACTAATAAAATGCAGGTTAAAGTGGTTAGTGAAAAATCAGCGGAAATCAAAGACGCAATTATCTCAAAGATTGACAGAGGCGTAACCCTCCTGCATGGAAAGACAGGATATCTGGAGAAAGAGACGGACATTCTGTTAAGTGTTGTTTCCAACAGAGAACTTTGCATGCTGGAGAAGCTGGTACATGATATCGATCAGGATGCTTTTGTTATGATTAGCCGTGTCAGTGAAGTAAGGGGCAGAGGGTTTAGCGTAGGGAAGAAATATCTGAAGAAATAGCCTGGATATGGAACATTATAAAGCTCCATCTGCAAGGCAATACCAATAAGAAATACCAATAGGCGATACCAATAAGCAATGCCAATAAGCAATACCAATAAGCAATGCTAATAAACAATACCAATAAACAATGCTAATAAACAATACCAATAAACAATGCCGTCAATACCAATAAGTAATACTGATAAGCAAGTGAGGGAACCCAAATGAAAAGGAACTGTAGCCTGAATGATATATCTGACGGAAATTTATATGATATAAATGACCTGGTAGAAGTAAGCTGCAATGGCTGTAAAGGGAGCGCTTCCTGCTGTCATGGCATGGGAAATTCGATTATTTTGGATCCTTATGATATTTACCGGCTGACAGCAGATCTTAACGTTACCTTTGAACAATTGCTGGTTGATAAAATAGAGCTGAATATTGTGGATGGCGTCATTTTACCCAATCTGAAGATGGCGAACTTATCGGAAAGCTGCGCTTTCCTTAATGATATGGGCAGATGCAGTATCCATGCGTCCCGTCCAGGTATATGCCGGATTTTCCCCCTTGGAAGATATTATGAAAACAATGGATTTAAATACTTTTTACAGAGGAATGAATGCAGTAATAATTCGAAAACAATGATAAAAGTCAGTAAGTGGATTGATACCCCGGACTTTCAGAAGAATGAGCAGTTTTTAATTGATTGGCACTATTTTATAAATGATGTTGAGAGTATTATTCAAAATACCCAGGATGAGAAGCTGATCAAAAATCTGAACATATACCTTTTGAATAACTTCTATGTAAAAAGATATGATATAGGCAAAGACTTCTATTTGCAGATTAGTGAAAGATTAAGCCAAGCCAAGGAAATACTGCAAATGAATTAAGTAATAGCTTAATCAGTACAGTGTAGGATTTTGCGGATATATGAATTAGAATATAATCTTTGGTGGTTGACTATTCTATCCGAAAAGTATTCGAAACGAGAGCAGACATAGAAACCATAAGCAATTGATTAGAGCATATTATCAGTAATAACCAGAATACTTCAGAGAACATATAGTCTTTGAAAACCAGCAGCATACCAAACCAGATAGTATCTTTATTACAACAATTAACAGATGGTATTAATTTAACTATATAAGTTTCAGCGATAAAAAAGACTCCGGAGCTATCATTCTCGCGGAGTTCTTTCTATCATTGAAAAAGATTAAAGCTTTCATTCTATCCTTGCCGATATGAGAATTGATAAATCTGCTAGTGTCAGCTTGTATGGGTTTTCTTGCAGGCAGGATTTAAACGGCAAATCCCGCAGCCAATGGCTGCGGGGTTAATTACCTGCTTCTTACGCCTGTTTATATAATATCTTTTTGGACAGCTTAATATTAAAGAAATGTATTACCGGTCCAAGACAGAAGGCACAAGCGAAGGTACCAAGGCCAATCAGTCCGCCGGTTAACAGTGCTATTACGGCACAGGAGCCATCACAAATCATACGGCACCAGAAGTAGGGGATTGGAAGCCTTTCCTTCATGATAAGGGAAACGCTGTCATATGGAGCAATGCCAGCATCGGAGGTCTGATACAGAGACACACCAAAGCTTATGATAATAACACCGGCGACAACAAAAGGCAGACGTACTAAGAAGGCCTCAGGAGGAGCGATAGTGTTATTCTCCAGCCATATGAAAAACTCAGCTACATATCCAACCAGGAACCAGTTTACTACGGTACCTAAGCCGATATATTTACGGCCGAGTGTTATTTCAATGATGAATATAAAAGAATTCAATATTACTAAGAAGTTGGAATAGGACAGATGAAAAAGTGCCGAAACGGACATAATCATTGCGGAAAACAGGTCATTACCCATTCCGGACAGCTTGAATACACTTACACCGATTCCGAGAAGTATATTACCGAAGATCATTCCAATCAGCCGTCTCTTCCCGAGTTTAGATAACATTTTTATCATTTTCGTTCTCCATGGTTTATTCTATTGAGTCAATAAGGTCTTTGCGGATACTTTGCAAGTACAATATACATATATACCGTAATTATTACGGCCGTGTCAATAGTTTAAGGGAGAAGTTTTATCATTTGTCTATTATTTTAAATCCACCCGCCGTCCAATCCGATGATTTGCCCGGTCAGATATTCATTCTTATATGCAAGATGATAAGCCAGGTCGGCAACTTCCTCAGCTCGTCCCAAACGGTTGGCAGGAATATCTTCAATCAGCTGCATCAGCTCGTCATCTGCCAGAAATCGGTTCATCTCTGTGTCGATAGCACCGCAGGCAATGGCATTGACTTGAATATTACTGGGAGCCAGCTCCTTGGCCAGTGCCTTTGTAAAAGCATTCATACCGCCCTTGGAAGCGGAGTAAGCAACTTCGCAGGAAGCTCCGACATTTCCCCATACGGACGAGATGTTGATGATTTTACCGGATTTATTTCTCACCATGTCGGGAATAGCCAGGGAACAGCAGTTGTAGACGGAGGAAAGGTTTGTCGTGATTACCCGGCTCCAATCTTCGGGATTCATGTCAGTGAATAAACCTACATAAGCAATACCTGCATTATTAACCAGAACATCGATATATCCATATTGCTTTTTAATCCGGCGGAATAACTCCTGGGTAGCATCATAATCACCGACATCTCCGAGAAAAGCCAGGCAGGAGACCTGATATGCTTCAATCTCGTCTTTCGTCTTTAATAATTCTTCTTCATTATGGGCACAGTTTATTACCACATTGTACCCTTTCTTTGCAAACTTTACCGCAATTGCTTTACCAATGCCGCGGGAAGATCCTGTAACGAGAGCTGTTTTTTTATTCATAGAACCACCTTCCTGAACGATTTCATCTCTTAATATACTCTATAAGGAGCTTTTTATAAGTTGTTTACTAATAATGGATAATTGGTGTGTTATATATCTGCTTTTATTTGATAATTGGTGTGTTATATGTCCACTTTAATGGATATAGTATACCACAGAAATTGCCTAGGATAAAAGAAAAGTTGGTATAAACCGGAGTTATTATGACTCGTTGATTAACCTCTTGAGTTGTGATATTATGAAAATGAGGTGATTTGACTTGAAACGCAGTGCGGGAAAAATATTTATCAAAGGAATGCTGCTATCCTTTATTATTGTTGCAATTTTACTAAGTGCAGGTATACTAGGCTATCGTCTTACAATGCATTTCTTTAAGGCACCGGAGGAGAAAGCAATTGTTGCTTATCAGGATGAAACTGTTCCGGAGACGGTTACCGAAGCAAGCGTTGATGATATATCCAGGAATTTAATCTTTTGCTACGATGAGAAGACCAGCGAAATAACAAAAATTGTACTGGAGATATTCCATTGCGGTAAGAAAAAGATAACCTACATAACAATCCCGATGCGGACTCAGTTGACCATGTCTGATTCACTATATCGGAAAATGCTTCTGGTAAATCCTGAAATTCCACAGATGATGCAGCTGTCCGTCATGACGAACTATATGGACTCGGATACGGTATTCGATTACGGTACATTGATGCTGGAAGACCTTCTGGGAATTAAGATCAGTTATTACACCGTAATACCCAAATCAATCTATGACACTATGTTTGTCAGTAAAAAAATTAAGTCTTCCGGGGCTGGAGCTTCCGCTGCACCGGCTGCTGAACAAAACCTGCCGGTAGAAGCATTTTCAAAAGATTACATAAAATTCGTCAAAACACTGAAAACAGAGGATGACATAAATAATTATATAGAAGATATATATCCAAAGCTGATAACCAATCTGCCTTTGGAAGAGAAACAGAAGTATCTTGAGAGCTATTCCATGACGCCGCTCAGTAATATTTCCTTTGAACTTATGAAAGGTAATGATGAAAACAGCGGCTATTATGTTGATCCGGTTCTTGCCGCATCCCGTCTTAATGAGCTGATGAAGGCTAATTGAGAAATCATATACGCCCCGGTTGTCATGGCTGTCAGCCCAAAATCTGCATAAATAAAAAATATATGAGTACTATAAAAAAAGGTGGATGTAAATGATGGAAGCTAAAGGAGCAGTTATGACTCATAGAAAAATTACTAATAAGAATTTGCTTTTCTTAAGAAAATATTTAATCATAACAGTTGGTTCCATATTAATGGGTCTTTCAAACAACCTGATATTTGAGCCTATGGAATTGGTAACCGGTGGTGTATCCGGTCTGGCAATTGTCGTAAAAGCCTTAACTAACACCATCATTGCAGGAGGAATTCCTGTCTGGCTCTTCACGGTATTAGCTAATATACCGTTATTTCTTATCTCAGCAAAGGTAAAGGGAGTGAAATTCCTTTTTTCAGCTATTTACGGAACAGTGGCTTATATCTTATCGATGATGCTGCTTCCGATCGTTGATCTGAAACTTGGGGATTATCTGCTTGCGTCCATTATGGGCGGTGCACTGGGAGGTATAGGCATCGGTCTGGTTTTCTCGGTCCAGGCTTCCACCGGCGGTACTGATCTTCTGGCAAATATTATTCAATATAAAAATAAACATATGTCCATCCCTGTGGTAATGACCTGTGTAGATGGTGTCATTATTTTTATTGGTGCTCTCGTTTTTGGCCTGGGCCATGCGCTCTATGCGATTATCTCTGTCTTTATTGTTGCAAAGGTTTCCGATGGTATCCTTGAGGGTCTGAAATATGCTAAAATGGCATACATTATATCGGATGAATATGCAAAGATAGCGGAGGCAATTTTGCACCAGATGGACAGGGGTGTCACAGGGGTCAGTGCTACAGGAATGTACTCAAACACGAATAAAAAAATGCTGTTTTGTGTTGTATCCAAGAAGGAAATTGTTAAAATCACCGAGATTGCGCAGAGAATTGACCCAAAATCTTTCGTCATTGTTAGCGATGTCAGAGAGGTTATGGGAGAGGGTTTTATTGAATATAGACAGTAATTTGAGCCATAAAATAGCGTATTATCGGTAAATCTACTTATTTTTGAATAGGATATACAAATTATACAAAAGGGTAAAATCTATTTTGTTAAAATGGGATATGGTGTAAAAATAGTAAATGGTGTATCATTACCGTATAGTAATTGTACAAGAACATAACAAGTAAAAATTGTAGGAGGATATAAAATGGCAAGTTTATCATTAAAAAACATAACAAAGCAGTATCCTAACGGGGTAATCGCTGTTAAAGATTTTAATCTTGAGATAGCAGATAGAGAATTCATCATCTTCGTAGGACCTTCTGGTTGCGGTAAATCAACAACACTTCGTATGATCGCAGGTCTTGAGGAGATTTCCTCCGGTGAGCTTTGGATCGGTGATAAGTTAGTCAACGATGTTGAACCGAAGGATAGAGATATTGCGATGGTATTCCAGAACTATGCTTTGTATCCGCATATGTCAGTTTACGACAATATGGCATTTGGTTTGAAGTTAAGAAAAGTTCCGAAGGATCAAATCGAAAAGTATGTACATGAAGCAGCTAAAATTCTTGATATTGAACATTTATTAGATCGTAAACCGAAGGCTCTTTCCGGTGGTCAGAGACAGCGTGTTGCTATGGGTCGTGCTATCGTTCGTAATCCTAAAGTATTCCTTATGGATGAGCCGTTATCCAACCTTGATGCTAAGCTGAGAGTACAGATGCGTATCGAGATCTCCAAGTTACATCAGAGATTACAGACAACAATTATCTACGTAACACACGATCAGACAGAGGCTATGACACTCGGTACCAGAATCGTTGTTATGAAGGATGGTTTAGTTCAGCAGGTAGATACACCTCAGAACTTATATGATAGACCTAAGAACTTATTCGTAGCAGGTTTCATGGGATCACCTCAAATGAACTTAATCGAAGCTGCTATTACAAAGAAGGGCACAGATGTATACGCTACCTTTGGTTCTAACTCCGTTAAACTTCCTGAAGGAAAAGCAAAGAAAGTTGTCGATGGCGGTTATGAAGGCAAATCCGTTATGATTGGTATCCGTCCTGAAGATATCCATGATGAGGAAATGTTCCTCAGCAACTCTCCGGATAGTATCCTCGAAGCTACTGTAAGAGTATATGAGTTATTAGGTGCAGAAGTATTCTTATACTTCACAGTTGATGAGACATTAGAAATCACTGCACGTGTTAACCCTCGTACAACAGCTAGACCTGATGACACATTGAAGATTGCATTTGATATGTCCAAACTTCATGTATTTGACAAAGAAACTGAGCAGGTTGTCACAAACTAATTATTGAATAGTAATTCGGGGAACACTTAGGTGTTCCCCGTTTTTTCGTATAAAAATTAATGTCCTTATTAATGTAGACATATCTCCGCAGTAAAACATAGTACAATATGAGATTTTCATTCGTGCAAGTGTATGGTGTCATACGGTGACCTTGACCGGAATAAGAGTCTGCCAAGACTAGCTAGGGGTTACCCGACCTGCAGATAACGCTATTACTTGTGGTTCTGACGAATCGAGATAATAGTTTAATTAATTAACTAAATGGGAACTCTTGAATTTTGATAGAATTACACTAAAATATTTATGCAAAATTAATAAAATTAGTTTACTTCTGACGAATTCAATGATAAAATAACTTTCGTATACATGAATTTTCAAGAAAATCAGAAATATAATATAAAGGAGTGAAAACATGATTTCTAATCAAATTCTTCAAAGCACCATCGATGGATTAAAAGGAATCACTCGTATCGATATTTGTGTTATGGATACGGAAGGTAAGGTACTGGCTACTACAATAGAGAATGCGGAGCAATATGAGAATGCGGTTTTAGCATTCGTAGCATCTCCGGCAGACAGCCAGGCAATTCAAGGATATCAATTTTTTAAAGTATTTGATGAGCATCAGTTAGAATATGTAATTCTAGCGAAAGGTGACAGCGAAGATGTATTCATGATAGGAAAGATTGCTTCCTTCCAGATTCAAAACCTTTTGGTTGCTTATAAAGAAAGATACGACAAAGATAATTTTATCAAGAACTTATTACTGGATAACCTATTGTTGGTAGATATCTATAATCGTGCGAAAAAGCTTCATATCGATACGGAAGCAAGACGTGTTGTATTTATCATTGAGACCAAGAATGAGAAGGATGCGAATGCTTTAGAGACAGTGCGCAGCCTGTTCTCCGGAAAGACGAAGGATTTTATCACTGCGGTAGATGAGAAGAACATAATTCTAGTGAAGGAAGTAAAACAGAACGAGTCTTATGAGGAGCTGAATAAGACAGCCAAAGTTATCCTGGATATGCTGAATACCGAGGCGATGACCAAAGTACATGTAGCGTATGGTACGATTGTTAATGAGATAAAGGATGTATCCAGATCATACAAGGAAGCAAAGATGGCACTGGATGTAGGCAAAATCTTCTACAGCGGAAGGAATGTCGTAGCTTATAACAACCTTGGAATTGGAAGACTTATTTATCAGCTGCCGATGCCTCTGTGCAAGATGTTTATCAAAGAAATCTTTGAAGGCAAATCTCCGGATGATTTTGATGAGGAGACGCTCACAACAATCAATAAGTTCTTTGAAAACAGTCTGAATGTATCTGAAACCTCCAGACAATTATATATCCACCGTAATACGTTGGTATATAGACTTGATAAATTACAGAAGAGTACTAATCTAGACCTTCGTGTTTTTGAAGATGCAATTACATTTAAGATTGCACTTATGGTTGTTAAATACATGAAGTATATGGAACAATTAGATTATTAAAAAAATAGGCTGTTGCAGAACATAGAACAAAGATAGGATGTTTTGCAGCAGCCAATATTTCATATGCCGGCGTTGGCAGAATGGAGGGTAAAATGAAGAAGAATTTTTTAGCCGGTTTAGTAACAGGGATTTGCGGTGCCTTATTATTATTTGCCATATGTGGTGCTGTGCTGCTTTATGTGGGAGGCAGAGCGGACGATGGCACGAGTAGTTCCGCGAAGTCAATTGCAAGCAAACAGAGTACTACTGATGTTAAGGAAGAAGTTCCATATAATGATATCGTAAAGAAACTGGAATACCTGCAAAAGCTAGTCGACAATTATTATCTGGAGGATGTAAAGAATGTTTCCTTTGCAGATGGTATTTATAAGGGCTTTATCAAAAGTCTTGACGATCCCTATTCAACATATTATACCAAAGAGGAATATAGTGCATTAATGGAAAGCTCATCGGGGGTATATTGCGGTATAGGTGCTACTGTAAGCCAGGATACCAAAACCGGTGTCATTACGATCGTAAAACCTTTTAAAGGCAGCCCGGCATATAAAGCCGGCATTTTACCCGGTGATGTCATCTATAAAGTAAATGGCGAAGATGTAACCGGTGTCGATCTGGCTAAGGTGGTCAGCAATATGAAAGGTGTTGAAGGCTCTACCGTAGACATTACCATCGTTAGAAAAGGCAAAGCTGACCCGATGAATTTTACGATTGAAAGACAGAAAATTGAGGTTCCGACGATCGAATATCAGATGTTGGACAATAAGATCGGTTATATTATTATTTCAGAATTTGATGAAGTAACTGTAGATCAATTTATTGCTGCAGTGGATGAACTTGAAGCGGATGGAATGAAAGGCTTAATCGTTGATGTCCGCAATAATCCGGGTGGTTTACTAGATTCTGTAGTTAAGATCCTTGACCGGCTGCTTCCGCCAGAATTAATCGTTTACACAGAGGATAAGAATGATGTCCGTGAAGAAGAGAAGGCAGTTGATGATAAGAAAATCACTGTTCCTATGGCGGTATTGATTAACGGTAATAGTGCAAGTGCAGCTGAGATTTTTGCAGGTACGCTTCAAGATTACAAAACAGCAACAATCATTGGTACAACAAGCTTTGGTAAGGGTATCGTCCAGAAAGTAATCCCGCTTTCAGACGGAACCGCAGTGAAGCTTACCATTTCAAAATATTATACACCGAACGGACGTAATATCCATGGTACCGGCATTACACCGGATATTGAAGTTGAGCTGAATGAAGCAATGCAGAATGAGGTTACTGTTCCGATTGATAAGGATAACCAGTTACAGGACGCTATTCAGAACGTCCTTGGAAAGATGAAGTAGGTAGTCATTCATATAAGCTAGGTAGTCATTCATATAAGCTGTGAGGGTTATGGTTGACTTAGAGCAAGCAGGAGCGATTGACATGTGCTTACGAAACACATTCGTCAGTTTTCCTGCTTGCTTTTTGTCTGCAATGGCTTATTTTACGGGTTTTTGGAGGTATTTGTAGAGAATTATTAATAGAATTTTTATAAAATGCTCTAATGTAAATTCCGAATCTTCCGATAAATATTATAGAGTAATAGGGAACTGATGAAGTTTTCGTTTTAGATAGGTGGTGATTAGGATGCGTATTGATGCATTCAACAAGATTAGCGAATTATACAAGACAAGTGGTGTGAAGAATACGGCGAAGGCGAAGAACAGCAGCTTCAATGATATGCTTGAGCTTTCCCAGGCTGGCAAGGATTATCAGATTGCAAAGCAGGTAGTTGCACGCACTCCGGATGTCAGAGAGGCTACTGTGAATGATATTAAACAGCGTATGGAAGCTGGAACTTATAATATCACAATCAATGATGTAGCTGAGAAGTTGGTTGGAAATTCAGATTTATAATCTCTCGTAAGGCTGATGATCTTCAATAAGGGACAAAGAAACTGGATATTTTCGTTTGAAACCTGCATTAGAAAGAGGGTAAATAGTGGCAAGTTTAATTGATGAATTGATCGGAATCTTGGAGCAGGAATATCAAGTATATAAGCTATTAATACCGATATCTGAAGAGAAGACTCAGGTCATCGTAAAAAATGACCTGATGTCCTTACAGGAGATTACGAATAAAGAACAATTAGCAGTTGATAAAATCAACGCTCTTGAACACAAAAGAGAAGCTGCGATGGTGAATATCAAAACAGTTATTAATAGAAATTCTGGTGAGTTTACTCTTAAAACCTTAATAGGGTTGATGGAGAAGCAGCCAAAGGAACAAAAAGTTCTTTCTATATTACATGATAATCTAAAAGGTACTATTCAAAGGTTAGTCGAAGTAAACAATCGTAACAAATCGTTAATTCAACAATCCCTAGAGATGATAGAATTCAATATGAATTTTATTCAGAGCACAAGGATGTCGCCGGGGAACAATACTTACACAAAAGGTGCTTCAAAATATGACGCACAATCGCACGATACAAGGATGTTTGACGCGAAACAGTAAGAGTAAGGTAAGGTGCAGTTCATGGGTTCATTAAGTAGCTTATATATAGGTGTTTCAGGTCTGAATGTCAGTCAGGCTGCTTTGAATATAACTTCCCATAATCTTGCCAATGTTGATACGAAAGGTTTCGTACGGCAGCAGGCGGTATTGACGGACTCTAATTACGTCAAATTGGGTGAGTCTTATATTTCATCGATGCAAACGGGATTGGGAGCGGATTTTGCAACTGTCAAACAGGTGCGGGATGCCTTTCTTGATCAGGCTTATCGCAAGGAAACCGGCAGACAGGCCTTTTATGAATCCCAATATTCTGCTGTGAATGAAGTTGAGGGACTATTTGGTGAATTGGAAGGAGAAACCTTTCAAAGTACACTGAGTGATTTCTGGACTTCACTTCAAGAGCTTGCTAAGGAGCCGGACAGTGTAGTTGCGAGGGCATCTCTGATACAGACTTCAGTTACCTTCGTAGAGCGTGCCGAGAATATCTCAAAGCAGCTGAACGACTACCAGGTCAATCTGAATACTCAGATCCAGGACAAGGTAAACAGGATCAATGAAATTGGAAAAGAAGTGAAAGCATTAAACTTAAAAATCAGGCAGTATGAGAGTACGGGAGTTGAGAAGGCGAATGACCTCAGGGATCAACGTAACAATCTGCTTGATGAGTTAGGGCAAATTGCTAACATTACATATAAAGAAAACTCAGACGGAGTAGTAAACGTCAATCTGGAAGGTGTTCCTTTTGTAACAGAGGATACCGTGTTCCTCATGGATACAAAGAGGGTAAGTGATGACTCTGAGATGTTGAAGCCAATCTGGGTTGCGCATGGCGGAGTAGACGTATTTAATCTAGATAAAGCACCTTCCGCCGAGAAAAATACAGACATCGGTTCCTTAAAGGGACTATTGACGGCCAGAGGTTATAAACAGGCGAACTATACGGATATACCGGATAGAAGTAATTATGAATCCGATGCCTTATATAACGCGGCTGTGATTGATTATAACAATAAGATTAATTCCTCTGTCATCATGACGGTGCAGTCACAGTTTGACCAGCTGATTCATGGAATTACGACGATGGTTAATGATGTTCTGAGTCCGAATAAAACGGTAACTTTATCCGATGGTACCAAGATACAGATACTGGATGAAGAAAATGCACCGGTTGGAATGGACTCTGATAAGACTATGGGTGAGGGGCTGTTTAACCGCAAATCCATGAGCCGGTACGGGGATCCTGAGCAAATTGAGATTATTAATGATTCCGGCGGTTACGAGACAATTACGGCAAGAGTATACAATGCCGAAGATCCCAGTGATAATTATTCTTTATTCACCTTAGGTGAGGTTGAGGTTAATCCTGAGATACTTAATAATTATTCTTACATTGCTCTTTCCAGCAATACAGGCTCCGGTGATTTTGATATTGAGGCAGCTGAGAAACTAATATCAAAGTGGCAAGAACCATTCTCAACCTTATCTCCGAATACTCTGACAATGAATAATTTTAATGATTATTATACTTCATTCATGTCGGATATAGCAAACCGCGGAGAACAGCTGAACACCATCAGCACGAACCAGGCTTCCATGGTGGAAAGTATCGATAATAAGAGAATGGAAGTAACAGGTGTATCCTCCGATGAGGAATTAACCAACCTAATCAAATATCAGCATGCTTACAATGCATCAGCACGTTATGTCAATGTAGTAAGCCAGATGATGGAGGATATTATACAGAAGTTAGCGTAATCTGAGTACATAAAATGGTGAACTGAAACAATACACGAATGAATTACGGGACACAGAACTTGGATTAGAAGGAATTTCGTAAATCTTATCAGGGAATTCTAACTAATAATCATGCCGCCGTAAGGCAGAATGGAGATAAAGGTATGGCGTCAACATTTTTTGGATTAAATATTGGACAATCCGGCTTATATACATATCAGGCAGCGCTTGATACAACATCGCATAATATATCGAATGCAGAGACTGACGGCTATTCCAAGCAGGTAATCAGTCAGAAGGCAGGGAAACCTCTGCCCATGAACAGCACCTATGGTATGGCAGGAACAGGTGTCACCGTCAATGGTGTGACTCAGCTCCGTGACGAATATTATGATATAAAATACTGGAACAATAATACGCTGTACGGAGAATATTCGAGTAAATCCCATTACATGGCGGAAATTGAGAATTATTTTAATGAAGTAAATGATGATGGTTTTACAACCGCCTATAATTCAATGAATGACAGTCTCCAGGAATTGCAGAAAAACCCCTCCAGCTTGACGGTACGTACTCAGCTCGTGAATTATGCGGAAAGTCTTACGGAATATTTTAATTCGACGGCGACGAACCTAAAGGGAGTACAGCAAGAATGCAATTTTGAAATAAAGAACCAGGTTGATCAAATCAACTCCATTTCCCAGCAGATTTCAGCCCTGACCAAACAGATTAATACACTTGAGGTCAACGGGGGTAAGGCGAATGATTTAAGAGATCAGAGGGCTTTATTGGTAGACAATCTCTCACAGATTGCCAATATCTCAGTTACGGAGAAAACGGTGGGCACCGGTGTGGGTGTTACCAGTTATGTAGTTAAAATTGACGGTGTTGTGCTAGTCGACGGTGGTAATACGAATCAGCTAAAGGTAGTACCCAGAGATCTAAAATGCAATCAGAATGATATTGACGGTCTTTATGATATTGTATGGGATAATGGGCAGAAGTTTAATGAAAGAAGTGAAACTCTGGGAGGAACTTTACAGGCACTTCTTGAGGTACGTGACGGTAATAACCAGTATAATCTTCAGGGAACTGTGAATGCACAGGCTGGCGATAACTATGTTACGATGACGGATACGAATATTAATTCGGAGGAAAAACTGAATATTCCAGAGACAGGCGTTATCACTGTTGGTAACAGGAATTATAACTATACCGGCTTTCAGGTAACGAAGGATACGCTCAGCGGAGCATTTACCTATACCTTTGAATTACAGGACTCTGTTACCGTTGATGCAATCGAAGAAAAATCAAGTGTGGGCGAAAGCATTGATTATAAAGGCATTCCTTATTATATGAGCCAACTGAATGAGTTCACGCGAACCTTTGCTAAAGCATTCAACGATATCCATAGAACTGGTGTGGATTTAAACGGTGATTCCGGTATGGACTTTTTTAATGCGAAAAGTAAAATCAGCGGCAGAAACTATACCTTTGGGCCCCTTAAAGGCTCCGACGATTCTGACTACTATGATTATAATACCTTCAATTCCCAGACCGGCGGTTATTATGATGAGGTTACAGATAATCAGCCGTTATACGGTTCCTATTATCTGATGACAGCGGAGAATTTCTGTGTCACTGATGATTTGATAAAGGACCCGAATAAGCTTGTTACCGCAACGGATGTAGTCGATGGTGTCGAGAATAATGATGTAATAGATAAATTACTTGCGATGAAAGATGATAAGATGCTGTTTCAACAGGGTGCGCCGGATGGCTTCTTCCAGACCCTGATTGCTGAAGTTGGTATTGATGCAGACAAAGCCAATTCCTTCTCTGATGGCCAGCAGAATATTCTGGATACAATTAAAAACCAGAGGCTTTCCGTATCCGGAGTTGATACGGATGAAGAAGCTATGAATTTAGTTCGGTATCAGAATGCATACAATCTATCTGCGAAGGTTATCTCAGTAATGAATGAAATTTATGATAAATTGATCAATTATATGGGCGTATAGGCTTATAGAAAGCAGATAGATGAAATAAAAGCAAATTGGGTCAGGAGGCAGGATCATGAGAATAACAAATAAAATGATGACAAACAATATGATGAGTAATATTAATAAGAATAAGCTCGGCATGAACAGCCTGGAGGAGCAATACTCTTCCGGCAAGAAAATTCAAAGACCGTCCGATGACCCGATTGTTACGGTAAGAGCGTTAAAACTTAGGACGAATCTGTCGGAGCTTAGTCAGTATTACGAAAAGAATATCCCGGATGCAAAGTCCTGGATGGATGTGACGGAATCAGCCCTTACCACTGTCAATGACATTTTAAAACAGGTCAATACCTATTGTGTACAGGGAAGTTCAGATACTCTGACGGCCAGTGACCGCAGCTCCATCGTTTCCAACCTGGATCAGCTGAAACAGCAGATTTATCAGGAAGGCAATACAAATTACGCAGGAAGATATGTATTCACCGGTTATAAGACAGACAGCTCCCTGATGTTTACAGAGGATCAGAAAAACCTGACCTACCAGATTACTGAGAATAAAACTGGTGATAGCATTCAGGTGGTTAAAAAGATTTCCGGCGGCTACGATTTAAGTGATTTTGATAATAATCCTTTGGAAAATTTCTCGGTTGCACCCCAGACGAATGAAACCTACCGTATTCAATTGTCTTATGATCAGTTGAATAGTACTCCGCCAGTAAACAACATTCAGATATTCCAAAAGAATTCCTCCGGTGTTATGGTGGAGCAGACGCCATTTACGAATATAGCAACAGTATCTGCCACGGCTGCTGATGCTTATCTGCCGACTACGAATGAAGCACATTATATCCCTGAGACAGGGGAAATCATCCTGGGAAGTGCAGCTTATCAAGAACTTCGTACGGCTGATAATATGAAGATTACATATTCAAAAACCGGATTTGAAAGTGGAAGCTTAAAACCCGAGCATTATTTTGATTGTGTAATGACAGACAGCGATAAACCGGAACAGGGTCAGATTACTTATACGAAGGCGGATCAGCAGATACAGTATGAAGTGAATTATAATCAGAAGCTGACCATCAACACGCAGGGCTCTGATGCTATTTCCCATGAGATTGGGAGAAAAATAGATGATATTAAAAATACGGTAAACGATGTCGTTAAGGTGGAAGATAAGATTAAAGAAGTAGAAAAGCGTTTAGCAGATACCTCTTTAACTCAGACGGTTATTGACCGCTATAATAAGCTGAAGGATCAGCTGGATACAGAGCTTCAACTGAAAAAGGATGCAATGCAGGAGGCTTTTGAAAAGGGAATTACCGCATCCAACAGTGAGCAGGACAGAGTTAATATTGCAGTAGCTGATCTGGGCAGCCGTTCTGTCCGTCTGGAACTGACGGAAAACAGATTATCTACACAGAAGGTGGATTTTGAGGATCTGCTGTCCCAGAATGAAGATGCGGATATGGCAGATACATTAATTAAATATAATTCTGCAGAAACTATATATAATGCATCCTTATCAGCAGCTGGGAAAATAGTTCAGAAATCATTGCTTGATTTCCTGTAAATTAATAATGCGAAATATTTGCAAATCATGTATAATAATGGTATTAATTATCGAAAACACATGATGGAAGGGAAGGCGAATTACATGCTGATAAATACAAAGCATTTTGGCAAAATTGATCTGGATGAAGACAAGATTATAACTTTTGAAAATGGAATATTGGGATTTGAGGATTATAAAAAGTACACATTACTATACGATGATGAAGATGGTGAAAGGCCTGATATTTCCTGGCTTCAAAGCCTGGACGAGCCGATGCTTGCACTTCCTGTCATAAGTCCGTTTCTTGTAAAACCGGATTATAATCCCGAAGTGGAGGATGAGCTTCTGAAACCTTTGGGAAGTCTGAGCGAGGATAATATTGTAGTTTTGATTTCAATTACCGTCCCAAGTGATATTGAGAAAATAACTGCTAATTTAAGAGCCCCATTTATCATGAATTCTGACTCAAGAAAAGGTGCCCAGATTATCATTGAGAATCCGGAATATGAGGTGAAGTATCATTTTTATAATCAATTAGCGGCGCATAAGGCAGTAAAGGAGGGCAAATAATATGCTGGCCCTGTCAAGAAAACTAAATGAATCCATCGTAATTGGTAACGATATCGAAGTTACTATTTTAGAAGTAAAAGGTGACCAGGTGAAGATTGGCATCAGTGCACCGAAGTCGGTTCCGATTTATCGTAAGGAGATTTACCTGCAGATTAAAGAATCTAACAAGGAAGCGGTAGAAACGAATGCGAATGAAGAGGTTTTAATGAAGTTGTTTAAAAAGCATTAATATATTTCGTATTATAAGACTTGTCTCTGCGGTTAGTTTATCTACTGTTTCAGGCAGGTCTTTGATTTTATTATTATGAAATTTTATATTGATATTAATAATTTTGATAATGAATCCGATATAGAAAATAGACATTAATGCAATTCAAGTACAGTCAAGGATGGCTTTTGCATTATAGTAAATTAATTACAGGAGAATCGTATTAATGATTCACCTTGTTTACACGATCACATGGAGGTGTATGATTATGGCATTAGGAGCTATATCGGGAGCGGCATATAAAGATACGTTAGCGGTAGCCCAAAAAGCAAAAGCTGATATTAGCAATCTGCAGCAGAGCACGGTTGATTTGAGTATAACCGTAATACCCGAAAGCGTTCCAGTTTCCGAAAGCAATCAAACCGGAACGGGAGACGAAAAAGGGCAGAAAGAAAAAACTGCATCTGAAAAACAAATCAAAGATGCGATTACTAATGTAAACAATAAACTGAGGGAACATTTAACAAGACTCGAGTTTACTTATCATGATGATATTAAGAGAATTTCGATTAAGGTAATTGACAGTGAAACGGATAAGGTAATAAAAGAGATTCCCCCGGAAGATACCTTGGAAATGATTGAGAAAATATGGAAATTACAAGGGTTACTTGTAGATGAAAAAAGATAAGGAGGTAGATGCATGTCAACATCGTCATCAGCATCATCGTCATCAACGATTCGAATGTCAGGCTTAGCATCCGGTATGGATACGGAAAGTATCGTAACGGGATTAATGAAAGCACAGCGTCTGAAAGAACAAAAGCTAAAGAATAAACAAACAACCACGGAATGGAAAAAAGAGATATGGAAGGGTTTAAATACTAAGATCTATTCCTTCTATACCGGGGCTTTGTCAAAGTTAAAGATGCAGGGAAGCTATAATACAAAAAAGGTTACCTCCTCTGATGAGAACAATGCTACGGTTACTCTTTCTTCAAATGCATCAGCCGGAACACAAACATTAAAGATCAGTCAGTTGGCTAAGGCTCAGTCAGTAACCGGCGCAGCACTCGGTTCAGGCGTTACTGCCAGTACGAAGCTTACCAGTCTTGGGTTTGCTTCCTCAGGAGATTCTATATCGGTTGCAGTCGGCTCTAAAACAGTACAGTTAGATATAACAGATACTACTACAGTGTCCAGTGTTGTAGATAAGTTGAAAACGGCCGGACTAAATGCGAACTATGACTCAACTCAGAAGCGCTTCTTTATTAGTTCTATGAATAGCGGAACTGCTAATTCGTTTTCGCTATCATCGACAAATACAGCCGGTTTAGCTGCACTTGGCCTTAATACAATTGATACAAGCAGTGGTACGCCGGTGGCAAGCGGAAGTGCGGCCATGACATTGATAGCACCCACGGACGCCAATTTTGAATACAATGGAGCGGCGATGACCAGTTCATCCAATACGGTATCGGTTAATGGTCTTACAATAACTTTGAAAGCGGTTACTGACGGCAGTGGTACTGTAACAACTGCAGATGATGAGGTTATTAACCTGAACGTAACAAATGACACACAGGCTACCTATGATAATATAAAGAGCTTTGTGAAGGAATATAATTCAATTCTTTCTCAATTGTATACGTATTACGATGCTGATACGGCAAAAGGTTATGAGCCTTTAACGGATGACCAAAAGTCATCAATGTCGGATACTGAGATTGAAAAATGGGAAACTAAAATAAAGGATTCTTTATTAAGAAGAGATGATAATCTGAATGGCATCATTAATACCATGCGTAACACTATGAGTGGAAGCATTAAAGTGGATGGTAAGAGCTATTCTTTAGCCTCATTCGGAATTGGTTCAGTAAATTATACGGAAAAAGGTAATTTACATATTGATGGTGACAGCGATGACAGCTTAGTATCCGGACTAACAAATGACTTAAAAAATGCACTATCGAGCAATCCTGATACAGTAGCCCAGGTATTATCGGGGCTTGCTACGAACCTTTATACCTCTTTTACCAATAGTATGAAAAGTAGTTCTCTCCGAAGTGCATTAACCATGTACAACGATAAAGAATTAACGAAACAGATAACTGACTATAAGTCCCAGATTAAGGATTTTGAGAGTAAGCTTACGGATATGGAAAATCGGTATTATAAGCAGTTCTCTGCAATGGAAACAGCATTGGCAAAGATGAATTCTCAAAGTTCTTCACTGTCGTCAATGCTGGGTACTAGCAATTAATTTGAATTTAGGTTATCATCTAAATATAATTAATATTCAACATTTTAATACAGGAGGAATTGTTTATGGCAATGAATGCAGCTGCAGCATATAAGGATAGTAAAATTCTTACGGCGTCACCTGCTGAACTTACCCTGATGCTTTACGAAGGTGCAATTAAATTTTGTAATCTTGCAGTAATTGCAATTGATAAAAAAGAGTATGAAAAGGCTAATACTAATATTATTAAGGCAGAGCGTATCATATCTGAATTACGTGTTACTCTGGATTTCAAATACCCCGTAGCTAAGGACTTTGACAATATATACGAGTATATTCACCGAAGATTATTAGATGCTAATCTAAAGAAGGACACTGCAATTTTGGATGAGGCTCTTGGATATATCAGAGAGATACGTGATACCTGGAAGGAAGTTATGCGCCTTACGAAAGCGACTAATAAATAATTTGCTACAGGGGTTATGAGAGGATGATAGAGGATGGATTTAGATAGCCAAATTATGAAGCAGACATATATTTTACTACTGGTAGAAACTCTTCAAAAAAAGCTGGAAGTCATGAACCAATTGCTGTACTTGACAAAACAGCAGGAGGAGATGTTCATTTCTGACAAGATAAAAGATGAGGATTTTCTTGAGTTAATATCGCTGAAGGAGGAACAAATCAATAACCTATCAAAGCTGGATGACGGTTTTGAAAAGCTTTTTCAAAGTGTGAAAGATGAACTGATTACCGATAAAGGGAAATATGTGTCAGAAATCACTTCTCTTAAGGATTTGATAGTGAAAATTACGGATCTTAGCGTAAATCTTCAGGCACTAGAAAAGCGTAATAAAACCAAAGTAGAACAACATTTTTCTAACAGGCGAAAAGACATCGGAACTTCCAGACTCAGTAGCACAACCGTGGCTAATTATTATAAAACCATGACTAAACAACATGAGGCTCAATCATATTTTTATGACAAAAAAAATTAAAATAATTTATAATATGTATAAAGTTTTATGACTCTATGCCGATATATATAACAAGTAAGGAAACTACTTACTAAAGTTTTCTCCTTGATGGAGCGTACGGCCGGATGGGAGAGAAAAATAATACATGATGAGTTGTAATAGGCTCATCAAGACAAAAATTATGCAGCACGGAAGCTGCAAACAAACATTATTTCAAGGAGGATTATAATATGGTAGTACAACACAATATGGCAGCAGCCAACACAAACAGACAGTTAGGTATTACAAATTCAAATCTTGCAAAATCAACCGAGAAGTTATCTTCTGGTTACAAAATTAACCGTGCAGGAGATAATGCAGCTGGATTAACAATTTCTGAAAAAATGCGTGGACAGATCAGAGGTCTTGATCAGGCTTCTACAAATGCTCAGGATGGTATTTCCTTAATTCAGACAGCAGAAGGTGCTCTTAACGAGACACAGTCTATTCTTCAAAGAATGAGAGAGTTAACAGTTCAGGCTTCCAACGATACTAACGTAACAGCAGATCGTGGTGCTATCTCCAAGGAGCTTACTGCTTTAACAAGTGAAGTTTCCCGTATTGCTAATCAGACACAGTTCAACTCCATGAACTTGTTAACTGGTAGCTTTACAGGTAAGAGCCTTCAGGTTGGTGCTAACAATAACCAAAACATTTCCTTCTCAATCAACACCATGAGAGCTTCTGGTTTAGGTATTAGCAATGTTGCAAGTAATGTAAGTACATATGCTGCTGCAACTTCCATGATCACTGTTGTTCAGTCTGCATTAAACAGAGTTTCTGAGCAGAGATCTGCACTTGGTGCTTTACAGAACAGATTAGAGCATACCATCGCTAATGCTGATAACACTTCTGAAAACTTAACAGCAGCTGAGTCTCGTATCCGTGACGTTGATATGGCTAAAGAAATGGTTAAGTACTCCAAAGATAATATCCTGCAGCAGGCTGCTCAGTCTATGTTATCTCAGGCTAATAAGTCAACTCAAGGCGTATTATCATTATTACAGTAATATTAACAAAATTCTAATAAAAAGGGCTGACCAGGGTCAGCCTTTTTTATTAAAAGTTAATAGGAGAAATGCATGGGAAACTTAATCAATGAAATAGAAGAAACAATACAATCAATTGATCAGGTAACTGATTTGTTGTATCAATGGAATACATCAGAAGCTTATCAGAGTTTGGATAAAACATTTATTCTACTGTCTGGTACGATAAATAGTATCTACCAGTGTCAAATGGTGGATAATGATTTGGAAATTGATATAAAAATTATTATGGAAGCCTTAAATAATGCAATGAAAGCAATTGAAGAGAAGGATACAATTTTATTAGCTGATATATTATATTATGATATAAAAGAATTACTGGAAGAAGTTAACATGAATATAAAATAGGCTATTTTATTCTATTGATTTAGGAGCAGAGACTATGGACTATTATAAAATAAATATGGAGCATATTAAGACGTATAGTGAATTATTATATAACGCTTTAAATGAAGTTAGTATCTCTGATACCTCAAATCGTTTAGAGAATATTGATTTTATAGATACAAGGAACGGAAGTAAAGCGATTGTTATACAAATCGATTCAGCACAATTTCGGTTAAATAGTATATATAATCCTCAGCATGAAGCAAAAAGGTGGCTAGATCAATTTGAATTTAAAAATCTACATACAGTAATCTCTATGTTTGGTTTCGGTAATGGAGTATTTGCGAGAGAAATTCTTGGACGAATGGGAGAAGAAGATGTATTACTAATCTATGAACCTAGTGCAGAACTCTTTCTGCATGTGCTCCATCATTTTGATTTGACTGATATTTTTTCCAATAATAAGGTAGTACTGGCAATCGAGAAAATAAATGAGTTTGAATTTCACCATATTTTACAAAACTCTTTGAATTTTAACAACATTCATAATCAATTACGATTAACCTATCCCCAATATGATGTTATCTTTCCTAAGAGCGGTATCATTTTCTGGGAGGAGTTAAAGAATGCTCATTTTCGCACAGCTGTAAATATCAATACAGAGAGGTTCTTTGGTGGGAGAATGATCGAAAACACTCTCAATAATATGAAATATTTAAAAAACAGTAATACAATAACAGATGTTAAAGAAGTATTGCCCAAGGATGTTCCAGCCATTGTAGTTGCAGCCGGTCCGTCCATAGAAATGCAATTAGAGGCTTTAAAAAGGGCAAAAGGTAAAGCGGTAATATTTGCCGTCGATCGCATAATTGATTACCTTTTGGATAATGGAGTAGAACCGGATTTTATTGTGACAATTGATCCCATGAAAAAGGTGGAATATTTCTCTAAAAGAGATAATTTAACCATACCATTATTATGTTTTATGCAATCCAACAGTGAAATACTGGAGATACACAAGGGTAAAAAGATAATTTGTAATTGTTCGGATTACTTAGTAAAAATTTATGAAGATAATAAGCATACTCCTCCACAGTTGTTTCAAAGTTCTTCTGTAGCAACCTTTGCTTTTACTGCTTGTATTGAATTAGGTTTTAAGAGAATTATTCTGGTTGGTCAGGATTTGGCTTATAATGGCAACGTAAGTCATGCGGGTGGTATTGAGGAGAAGTTAGTTAGTGGTACTGATGTCATGATGGAAGGTATTCATGGCGATATGATAAGATCAAGATTTGATTGGAAGTTGTTTATTACTTGGTATCAGGATATTCTTACGCTTTATCCTGATTTGGAGGTAATCGATGCCAAGGATAGAGGAGCAAAGATCAAAGGAACAAAGGTTATGTCTTTGCAGGAAGCATTGAATCTTAATAGTAATACGGATGCAATATATAAATTTGACATTGAACAGCTTAAGCCAACCTTTGACGAAGAGGAATGGAAAAATATCGGAGAATTCTTAGAGAATAATATTGATGTTTTGGATAAAATCAAATCAAAATCAAAGGAAGCAATCAATATTTTTGAAGCATTGATAAAAGAATGTAAAAAAAATCTGAAATCAAGAGTGATTAAAGATAAGTTAAAGAGAATAGAAAAGATAAGCGATTTTATTGAACTTCAACCTGTTTATAAATTAATAGACGGCTATGTAAGAGCGCAAGCTACGCAGGAATTAACAGATATTTATCAAGTTAACGATAATCAAGTTGATGATAGCGTTCAGACTTATGAAAGAGCGAAATGTATCTTTGAGGCAATCATTGAAGCGTCTATATGTTTTAAACCAAAAATGGAGCAAATATTGAAAGATAATTTTAATTAATGAAAATAAGGGCTATCTATAATTTTATATTACCGATAGCCCTTTCATATTTATATGGCGTCTAGCTTTTGATATTCTTTTGCAATTCGAGCCCATTCGTTATCGCTTATCTCAGTATCAATGGTTTTCAAAAGAACTTTATAAATGTCATGAACGGATGACAGATATGTGTTGCTTTTATAATTTGGAAATAGAGCTAATACCGTTTCTTTCATGTAATTTAATATTTCAGGTGGTACGGTTGTAAGTCGTGTAAAAAATATGTGCAAAGAATTAAAGTAAAACAGTGAAATAAAACTGTATTCTATTTCATCATGGTATTGATCGAAGAGGTTACGTGCTTTTAATTCTTCAATTTTTATGGTTTCTGTAATTAATCTGTCATAATGATGGGTGGAATTCTTCTTCACAACAGTGGACTCAAGATTGTTATAATAATTATAAAAATATTCCTCTAAGAAATAGATTCTTTTCACGTACATAGCTGACAAATAGCTCATATAGTTGTCTTCATAAGTTATACGTTCAAGATAATAAATGTTATTATTTGTAAGAAATTCCTTCTTGAAGAGTTTTCCTAAACAGGAGCCAATATTATTAATCAATAAGGCCTTCCTTTGAGTTTCGTTTTCAATAATATAGAATTTGTCGTCTTCACCTGTTCTTCCCATGGGTATGCCTTCATATGGAACTCTCTTAACACAACCGGATACAATTTCACAGTCATATTGTATAGCTTTTTCATATAATTTCTCATACATAGTTAACTCAAGCCAATCATCGGAGTCGACAAAACTCACATAATCAGCAGAGGCATAACGCAGACCAAGGTTCTTTGCGCCACCTTGTTTCATATTTTCTTCGGAATCAATAATAACAATATCATTTGGATATTGTTTTTCATACTCGAAAAGCTTGTCTATCGTTCTATCAGGGGAAGCGTCATTAACAAATATTAATTCGAGCTTATCTAATCCAATTGTTTGATTTATTAATGAGTTTACACAACGGTCGATATATTGTTCAACATTATAACAAGGGACAATGATGCTTATCAGTTTGGGCATTTTAATAAACTCCTTTCATCTATGGTGTAAAATAAGTATATCATATTTGATATACGCTGGATAGCGATAATTGTACTTATATGTTCTATTATAAAGATAATTCATAAAAAAATGTCATTTTAAATCATTAAATGTTATAATAAGAATTAAGGTAGAAATAAAGAAATTTATACATTTGAATAATTATAAAATAGATATAAAAACATATAGGAGGGTTAAATGAATGAAAGTTTTGGTTACGGGAGCTGACGGCTTTATAGGAAGCCATCTTACGGAAAGTTTGCTGGAGCAGGGTTATGATGTGAAGGCTTTCACTTATTATAATTCATTTAATTCATGGGGATGGTTAGATACATTGCCAAAGGAAAAGTTAAATCAGATTGAAATTTTCTCCGGAGATATTCGCGACCCCAATGGAGTATATGAGGCAATGAAGGGGGTTGATCAGGTATTTCATTTAGCTGCATTAATTGCGATACCATTCAGCTATCATTCACCGGATTCCTATGTTGATACGAATATAAAAGGCACTTTAAATGTATTACAGGCAGGAAGAAAATTAGATACCGGGAGAGTGCTGATCACATCAACGTCGGAGGTTTATGGAACAGCAATTTATGTTCCGATCGATGAAAAACATCCATTTCAGGGACAATCTCCTTATTCTGCAACGAAAATTGGAGCTGATCGTTTAGCAGAGAGCTTTTATCGCAGCTTCAATCTGCCGATTACGATCGTACGACCATTTAATACCTATGGACCGAGACAATCAGCAAGAGCAGTAATTCCAACTATCATTACTCAGCTTCTAGCAGGAGAAGAGAATATTAAACTTGGAAAATTAACTCCTACCAGAGATTTTAATTACGTTAAGGATACTGCGAATGGTTTTATACAAATTGCAAAATCAGATAAAACAATTGGTGAAGAAATCAATATTGCAACCCAAAGTGAGATATCAATCGGAGAACTGGCGAAGGAAATAATATCTCAGATTAATCCGAATGCAAATATTATCTGTGACGAGGAAAGATTACGTCCGGAAAAGAGTGAAGTGGACCGTCTGTTGGGATCCAATGAGAAAATCAAGAGACTAACAAACTGGGCTCCAAAGTATACTCTTCAGACGGGTATTCATGAAACGATAGAATGGATAAAAGGTAACCTGTCTTCCTACAAAACGGATATTTATAATGTATAAGATGTAAACTCTTTTCTCAAAAATAGTTAAAATTCAGTTCAGTGTAAAGGAGTTAATACGATGGAACAATTTATTCCACTTTCCGTGCCTAATTTAAAAGGCAATGAATTAGATTATGTAATCGAGGCAGTTAAATCAGAATGGGTATCAACAGCAGGGACATATGTGACTGATTTTGAGAAAGGAATTGCAGAGTATGTTCATGCTCCTTCCGCAGTAGCCTGTCAGAGTGGAACATCCGGTTTGCATCTCGCACTTTTAACCTGTGGCGTAAATAAAGAGGATGAAGTAATCGTACCAACATTGACATTTATCGCTGCAGTTAATCCAGTAAAATATATCGGTGCAGAACCAATATTTATGGACTGTGATGATACATTAACGATGGATCCCGTAAAACTAAGGCATTTTTGTGAAACGGAATGCTTTGTTTTGGACAATAAGCTGGTGAATAAGAAGACTGGAAAACAGATCAAAGCAATGGTTGTTGTTCATGTATTTGGAAATATGGCTGATATGGAGAGTATTATGGAAACAGCCAATCAATATCATTTGAAGGTGATTGAAGATGCAACAGAGGCACTAGGAACTTATTATCTGAAAGGGAATTATACGGGGCAATACGCAGGCACTATTGGAGATATTGGGGTTTACTCGTTTAATGGCAATAAGATAATTACTACCGGCGGAGGCGGAATGATTGTTTCGAAAAATGAGGCTTATTTAGAGAAATGTCGATATTTATCAACCCAAGCCAAGGATGATATTCTTTATTTTGTACATGATGAAATAGGATTTAACTATCGGATGACAAATCTCCAAGCTGCGCTTGGATTAGCTCAATTAGAGCAATTAGAAAAATTTATTGATATAAAGAAAGATAATTATCTGAAGTATAAAGAAGTAGGTATTGAATTATTGAACTTTCGTGATGGGATTCGCCCTAATTATTGGTTTTATTGTTACTGGACAGATCAAAGAGATCGCTTACTGAATTATTTAAATGATAATAAAATACAGGTAAGACCTATCTGGAAGTTAATTCATACATTAAAGCCGTATCTAGAGTCACAAACCTATTGTATTGATAAAGCAGTCATATACTATGATCACATATTGAATCTGCCATGCAGCAGTAATTTATCCGCTGAAAATGTAGAAACAGTTATTGCAGCCATTCAAAGTTTTTCTTAAACGGTAGTTTTAGGAGGGAATTATATTGAATTTACAGGATTTTATAGTATCGCCGAATCTTACTGTTCTGGAAGTTATGAAGGTAATTAATAACAATACAAAAGGCATTGCCTTTGTTTGTGATAACGATATATTGTCGGCGGTTGTGACGGATGGAGATATCAGAAGACATATCTTAAAAAACGGTGACCTGAACGTTCCAATTAAGAATATTGCTAATAATTTCCCAATCTATGTAACAAATGGTAAATCAATTGATTATGATGCTTATATGAAGAAGAATTCAATTACAGCCTTACCGATTTTAAATAAGGATAAAAAAATTCAAACCATACGGTTTTTATATGATGATAAAACATTAAAGAATACAAAGCTGAATGTACCTGTTGTCATTATGGCTGGAGGAAAAGGGACAAGGCTTTATCCATATACCCAGATACTTCCGAAACCGTTAATCCCTATTGGGGATCGAACGATTACTGAGATTATCATGGATCATTTTGAAGCTTATGGCTGCAGACATTTTGATATGATACTAAATTATAAAAAAAATTTTATCAAATCATTTTTTATTGATAATGAGAAGAAACGGGATGTTTCATTTATTGAAGAGCCTGATTTTATGGGAACTGGCGGTGGATTAAAGCTGCTGGAGGGACGTTATCAGGATACTTTCTTTGTCACTAATTGTGATATATTAATTGAAGAAGATTACTCAGATATTATAAAGTATCATAAAGAACAGCAGAATATAATAACGATTGTTTCCGCTATGAAAAAAACGATCATACCCTACGGAACGATAGAACTTTCCGAAGAGGGGCAAGTAACGAAACTGAATGAAAAACCAAGCTTTTCATTTTTAACCAATACAGGGTTATATGTTTTAGAGCCGAAGTTCATAGAACGAATACCGAAAGACACTTTTATACATATTACAGATGTAATTCAAGAGTGTATTGATAAAGGAGAAAAAGTAGGTGTTTATCCGATCAGTGAGCATGCTTGGATGGATATGGGACAAATGGATGAATTGGAAAAGATGAGAGAAAGGCTGAGTGTTGATGTCAAATTATAAAAACATCTTATTGCTTGGTGCTGGCGGACATTGCTTATCTGTCTTAGATAGCCTGATGGAATTAGCCTGGTACGATAAGATTGGAGTAGTAGATAAAAATTATTCGTCTGAGAATGCGGGAAACTGTAATCCCTGCCTGGAGAAATTTATGGTAGGAGATGACAGTGATTTACCACGGCTATTTTCAGAAGGATATACTAATGCTTTCATTACTGTAGGCAGCATTGGAAACACTTCGTCTAGAAGAAAGTTATATTTACTGTTGAAGCAGATAGGATATCAAATGCCAAATATCATTGATTGTAACGGAGTTGTCAGTAAGAATGCAAGTCTGGGTGAAGGCATCTATGTAGGGAAAAATGCTGTGATTAATGCTTTCTCGGAAGTTGGAAATTGCGCTATTTTGAATACCTCGAGCACCATAGAGCATGAATGTAAAATCGGCGATTTTGTGCATATTGCGCCGGGATGCACTCTATGCGGTAATGTACAGGTTGAAGAGGATACCCATATTGGTGCCGGAAGTGTTATAAAGCAAGGAATTCATATAGGAAAAAACACAATGATAGGCATGGGAAGCGTAGTACTTGGAGACATCAAAAGCGGAGTTACAGCTTTCGGCAGTCCTTGTAAAGAGGTGAAATCATGAATCAGACCTATATCATAGCAGAAGCTGGTGTTAATCATAATGGCAATATTGATTTGGCGGTCAGAATGATTGAGGAGGCCAAAAAGGCAGGAGTCGATGCGGTTAAATTTCAGACCTTTAAATCTGAAAATATAGTCTTGATAAATGCACCGAAAGCAGATTATCAGAAGGAAACTACAGGTAATTCTGAATCTCAGTATGAGATGCTGAAAAAGCTGGAATTATCCTTTGAACATTTTAAGATGCTGAAGCAGAAGGCGGATGAAATTGGTATTGAGTTTTTATCCACTCCCTTTGATTTCGAGAGTATTGAGTTTTTAGATACCTTAGGGATGCCTTTATGGAAGATACCATCCGGTGAGATTACGAATATGCCTTATCTGATGAAAATAGCCCAGACAAAGCGTCCAATTATATTATCTACCGGTATGAGCGATTTGGAGGAAATAACGGAAGCTCTGGAGCTTTTTAAAACATATGATAGAAATAATATAACCTTACTTCAGTGTAATACCGAGTATCCTACCCCATACTCTGATGTGAATCTTCGGGCTATGCGGATTATGGCTGAAGCTTTTGGTGTAAAGGTTGGTTATTCCGATCATACAAAAGGAATAGAGATAGCAATTGCAGCGGTGGCAATGGGAGCCTGTGTAATTGAGAAGCATTTTACGCTTGACAGGAATTTACCGGGGCCGGATCATAAAGCAAGTCTGGAGCCCGTAGAGCTTGCACAGATGGTGAAATCAATAAGAAATGTTGAACTCGCAATTGGTGACGGGATTAAAAAGCCCTCAATGTCTGAAATGAAGAACAGAGCAATAGCTCGCAAGAGTATCGTTGCGAAAACAGAGATACACAAAACAGAACTGTTTACAGAAGATAATATCACAACCAAGAGGCCGGGCGATGGAATATCACCGATGAGATGGTCTGAAATACTTGGACAGGCAGCAATTAGAGATTATCATAAGGATGATAAAATAGAGCAATAAGGATGTTAATCTATGAAAAAAACGATCAGTGTGTTAACAGCCACAAGAGCGGAATACGGTTTGTTGAAACCGATACTTCAAAAACTGAATAAGGCAGAGGAATTTGATTTACGGATTGCTGTTACCGGTATGCATTTATCCAAAGAGCATGGGTTGACTTACCGTGACGTTGAGCAGGATTTCGTGATTGATAAGAAAATAGATATACTTACAGATTCCGATACTCCGCGTTCCATTTCAAAGTCCATGGGACTTGCAATGGCTGGATTTGGTGAGTACTTTGAGGAGTTACAGCCTGATTTATTGCTGGTACTGGGTGATCGTTACGAGACTCTTGCAGTCTGTACTGCAGCTGTGAATGCAAGGATACCGATAGCTCATTTATACGGTGGCGAAACAACCGAAGGTGCTGTAGATGAGTGCTTTCGTCATGCCATTACCAAGATGAGCTATCTTCATTTTACAAGTACTGAGGAATACAGAAGAAGAGTAATCCAGTTAGGAGAAGCACCGGAGCGAGTGTTCAGTGTCGGAGCGATTGGAATAGAGAATATACTTCAGACAGAATTATTATCTAAGGTGGAATTGGAAAAAAGTATTGGTTGGAAACTGGAATCGCCATTTGCGGTGGTTACATTCCATCCGGTAACCTTGGAAGATAATAAGGTACAGGAACAGTTTAACGAATTACTGAAGGCAATAGATTATCATCATGAGTTGAAATACATTTTTACCAAAGCGAATGCTGATGCATACGGAAGCGCGATCAATACAATGATAGATCAATTTGTACAGAATAATTCTAATTCTATAGAGGTTGCATCCTTAGGTACGGTAAGATACCTCAGCGCATTAAAGTATTGTTCCATGGTAATCGGGAATTCTTCCAGCGGCTTAATTGAAGCGCCTTCTTTTCATATACCAACCATTAATATCGGAGACCGACAGAAGGGACGCTTGCGGGCTGACAGTGTAATTGATTGTGAGCCTATGGAACACGAGATTCTGGCTGCTATGGAGGAATCATCCTCTGACAATTTTCGGACCATTTTGAGAGAGGTCATTAATCCATATGGTGATGGTAAAACCTCGGATAAAGTCGTTGATATAATTAAAGATTATCTGCAGAAGGATAAGATTAATTTAAAAAAGAAATTTTATGATATCACATGGAGGTAACTATGAACATCCTTATTATTGGCTTGGGCTCTATGGGAAAACGTAGATTAAGGTTATTACAAAACCATTTCCCTGAGATAATCCTTTATGGACTGGATAAGAATGAAGAGAGGCGTAATTACTGTGAAAAGGAATATCACATAACTACGTTTTCCACCATTGAGGAAGCTGCTGAGAAAGTAAAAATTAATGCTGCGTTTATCTGCACAGCGCCTCTGGCTCATCATATCATTATTACTCAATGCCTGAATCATGGTATGCATATATTTTCGGAATTAAACCTGGTGAAGGACGGATATGAAGAAAATATTGCTTTGGCAAAAGAAAAGAATTTAAAGTTGTTCCTTTCCTCAACAGCACTTTATCGAAAGGAAATGCAGTTTGTTATTAATGAAGTGAAGCAGAGCAAAGAAATACAATGCTACAATTATCATGTGGGTCAATATCTTCCCGAATGGCATCCCTGGGAGGACTATAATAGCTTCTTTGTAGGAGATAAGCGGACGAACGGCTGCAGGGAAATACTTGCGATAGAAATGCCGTGGATTATTGAAGCCTTCGGTAAGGTAATAAGTGTCCATGTAATTAAGCAAAAGCTTACGGATTTGAAGATTGACTATCCGGATTGCTATCTAATACAGCTACTTCATGAGAATAAAACAATGGGAAGTCTGGTGGTAGATGTCGTAAGCAGGGAGGCTGTAAGAAAATTAGAGGTCTTCTCTGAAAATGGATATCTTGAGTGGCAGGGTAAGCCTGATACGCTCAGAGTAAAGAATATTGATACCAAGCAGATGGAAGTTGTGCAATTATATCAGCAGATCGATAAATTAGAGGATTACAGCAGTACCATCATAGAAAATATGTACTTGGATGAAATCATAGCCTTTTTTAATGAGTTACATGGAGAGGAATCCTCAAGGTATTCCTTTGAAAAGGATTTCTATACCCTTGAAATCATCGATAAAATTGAGGAGTAACAACAATGAAAATTTGCTTTATAGGATTAGGGTCAATTGGTACAAGGCATCTAAGAAACATATCCCGTATATTGGATCAGAGAAAAATTGCATATATTATCGATGCGTTCCGCACCGGTAGTACAGAGTTATCTGATGATTTGACAGCCCTGCTTCATGAGGAATATCGGGCAATCGACCAGCTGCCTAAGGATTATGATATTATTTTTATTACTAATCCGACCAGTCTGCATTTTGAGACAATTCAAAGTGTAATGGATAAAACCAGACATTTATTCATAGAGAAACCGATTTTTGAATCCTGTAACTATCAGATAGACAATTTGTCCAGGAAAGAGGAGGGCATTTATTACGTAGCATGCCCTTTACGTTATTCGCCGGTGATAAAATACATCAAGGATTTTATATGTAATGAGAAAGTATTATCTGTGCGGGCAATTTCTTCCTCCTATCTTCCGGAGTGGAGAAAGGGTGTTGATTATCGCAATGTTTACAGTGCAAAGAAGGCACTGGGAGGCGGTGTTTCCCTCGATCTTATTCATGAGTGGGATTATCTGACCTATCTCTTTGGTATGCCGGAAAAGATCTATAACCTGAACGGTCATTTCTCCGAATTAGAGATAGACTGTGATGATATCTCTGTCTATATAGCTAAATATAAAGATAAATTGGCAGAGGTACATCTGGATTATATTGGAAGAAAAACAACCAGAAAGCTTGAGTTATACTGCAAAGATACTGTAATATCGGCAGATCTGATTGCAAATAGAATAGAATTTTCGGGTGCTTGTGAAAAAGGAGTTGTTCTGGAGAAGGAAGATATCTATCTGAATGAGATGAATCATTTTCTGGATATAATCTCTGGAAAAGCCGGTAATAGCAATGATATCAAACATGCATATCAGGTGTTGGAACTGGCGATTGCAAATAAATATTAATAAGTAATTGCGAAACAATATAGTTTTTGTACTTGTAAAGTCTAAGTGTTTTACAATTACCTAAATAAATATTAGATGAAAAAGGGAGGACACTATGAATCTATTATTTACGATATGTGCACGAGCGGGCTCAAAGGGGGTTAAAAGTAAAAATATACGAAGCTTCTTAGATTATCCAATTGTTTATTACACCTTGGCGGCGTATCGACTCTTTTTAGAGAATAATCGAACGAAATTTGAGGTTGTGGATATTGCCTTGAATACCGATAGTGATACTCTGCTGGAACAGGTACAGACTACAGGAATACCTTATCACTATGTTCCACGAAAGGAAGAGTTGGCAGGCGATGTTGTATCAAAAACAGATGTCATCAAAGATACCCTGATTGAAATGCAGAAGAAGCAAGGTATTCGATATGACATTGTAATTGATCTTGATTTAACCTCACCGCTTCGAAAGCCGTACGATATTAAGGGAACCTTAGATGCGTTACTGGATAATCAGGGAGCAGATGTGGCATTTTCAGTAACCGATTCAAGAAGGCTTCCCTTTTTTAATATGGTGGCTGAGGATGAGGAAGGCTTTTACAAGGTACTCATTAACAAAGGATATGTATCCAGACAACAGGCTCCCAAGTGTTATGATATGAATGCTTCCATCTATGCTTATCGCAATGAATTCATTTCGGCTGCTTCGACCAAGAAGGTATTTGATGGAAAAACAGTGGCCTGGCAAATGAAAGATACGGCGATTTTAGACATCGACAGTGAAGAAGATTATGAATTAATGCAGGTGTTGGCCGCTTATTTTTATAAAAATGATAAAGAATTCGGAGAGGTTTATTCCTGCGTAAAAAGTAATTTTGCGGCGAAAGCTTAGATAAGTAGCAGAAGAATTCACTAATGATAAGGAAGGATTCGTCCGATAATATAATATAGAAATATTATTTTTATATAGATGAGCGTAGAAAGAAGGACCTTCAATGAATTCTGATTTGACAAGTGAATCGACCAAAGGAAAAATAGTGTTATTAAAGGGTCAATCCAGATATAATGTTTTACGTTTGGCATGTGATGTCATAGAAAAGGGATTCGAGGAAGGTGGTTATGACACGGTTGTTATTGACCTGGCCTTTATCACTGATTTGACGGAAATGGTAGATATGATAAACAAAGAAATGGCAGATCGTGGGTTGTTTATCTTTTCTCTTAATGCATTATGTCATGAAGTATATGTTGCTAATGGGGTTGCGTTATATGATTGGTTGAATTACCCGGTATATGGATTTTTAGTGGATTATCCTTATTTTCATCATCACAGGTTAAGCTTAACGCAAAGTGATAAGATCACGATCGGATGTGTTGATTATAATCATGTAGATTATATCAAACAATACTATCCGAATATCAAAAATGTACACTTTGTTCCGCATTTCAGCTTTCAAGCTGCAGAGCTGGTACCTTATGAAAATCGTGCGATTGATGTATTTTTTCCTGGTTCTTTTGATAATCCCCAAATTCATTTGGATACTCTTGAAAAACTGCCAGGGGTATTTTTTGAAATTGCGAAAGAAATCATTGCAATGATGCTGAAGGATATTAATTTGACGCTGGAAGAAGCATTAAGAAGATATCTTATTTCCGTGAATTTTGAATATACAAATAATGAATTTGTTGAAATAATAAAACAAATATTCATGATTGATCATTACATAAGAAGTTATTACCGAGATAAAATAATCCGCACTATATTAGAGTCAGGAATTTGTCTTACAGTATGTGGACAAGGATGGGAACAGTTAAAAGAGACTTATCCAGAAAATTTGAATATTCTTGGTACGGAAGGATTGGATATAGAGGATAATGTAAGATTAATAGCAAATTCAAGAATCCTGCTAAATATTTTACCTTCATTCAAGAACGGTACGCATGAAAGAATATTCACTGCTATGCTGAACAAATGTATATGTTTGACGAATCCTAATATTTATTTTGAAGAACATTTTAAGGATAATGAAGAAATATTGTATTACAGGCTTGATAATTTGGAAACCCTGCCATTAATTATTGGACATGCATTACAAAATCCGGATAAAATGAAACAACTAGTTGATAAGGCATATATACTTGCATCAGACAATTACACTCCAAAACACATATCAAGATATGTTCTAAAGGAAATGGGAGTAGAATTGTAAAGGGGTCGGACTATGACAGAAAGTCAAGAATGTGTAAAATTAAATGAACACGAGTTGAGAAAGATGCAGCTCCTTCAATTAGATATGCTGATTGAATTTGACCGAATCTGTAACAAACATAATATCGGATATATTTTGGATGCCGGTACACTCTTAGGAGCTGTAAGAAATAAAGGGTTTATACCTTGGGACGATGATATCGATGTAAGAATGCTCAGAAGTGAATATGAGCATTTTTGCAGAGTGGTTAGGAAAGAATTGGACAAGGGAAAATACTTCTTTCAAAATGAAGAAACAGATCCTGATTATTTTTGGGGATATGCGAAAATTAGAAGAAATGGAACGGAATTTATACGATTGGGCCAAGAACACCTAAAAATGAAGACAGGAGTATTTATTGATATCTTTCCCTGTGACGGAGTGCCAGGTAATAAAATGGTAAGAAAAATTCATAATTTTTTCGCTCTACTAAGCCGAAAAATAACTTATTCAAGAATTGGTGTCAGAACGGAAAAAAACCCGATAGTACGAATCGGATATAGGATTTTAATGATATTTCCTGTGACTTTATCCTTTCATATCATCCATTGGTTGAGCCGTAATTGCGATGAGCGAAGAAATAATCTGGTGGGCTGTATAGCATGGTATGGAGATAAAGACAAAACAGGTTTTAAGAAGGAATGGTTTACCGAACGACAGTATATAGAATTTGAAGGCAAGCAATTTCAGGCACCAAAAGATTATCATGGTTTTTTAGTACACTCCTTCGGGAAAGATTATATGACGCCACCACCTATGGAGAAAAGAATTGGATCCGCCTTGGCTACATCAGTTAAACTTATCGATTGAGTTAGTGTGAAGAAAAGCATCTTCACACGAAAAGAACTCCAAAATGAATTTCAGAGGAAATTCATTTTGAACTTCTTTCGGGTTTTGTGACGCCGCGAAGCGGCGTAATGGACATTTGTTTGAAATTAGGAGGGAAAACCGAAGATGAAAGCAATTTTATTAGCTGCAGGAAGAGGAACTCGGATATCAAGAATGGTAGAACACATACCCAAATGTACACTTCCCATCAATAAAAAGCCATTGATTCGTATTACTGCTGAACTTCTATTAAAAGCAAATTTTGAAATTACCGTATGTGTAGGATATAAGAACGACCAAATACATAAAGCATTAAAAGGTCTGGATATTCAGTATTATGAAAATCCCTTTTACGATATTACCAATAGTATAGCAAGTCTTTGGTTTGCCAGAGAGTCATTGGCAGGGGATGTATTAATCCTGAATGCTGACGTGTTTTTCTCTGAAGAAATTTTAAACCGAATTCTTGCAGATAACAGAGATGTTGTTATGGCGATTGATACCGGAAGAACGGTTACGGGAGATTACTTTTTTTCTACGTCTGATAGCGGTTGTATTAAAAAGTACGGTAAAGATTTACCGTTAACAGAAAGAAGCTGCGAATATGTGGGAATTGCAAAAGTATCAGAGAGTTTTCTACCCTTATTACTACAAAAAATGGATGTATTAATCAAAAATCAAAAACATCATATGTGGTGGGAGGATGTTCTATATAATCTTTCTGCTGAAAGAGATATTTACACAGTAGACATTAAAGGAGAATTCTGGTCTGAAATTGACTATTTTGATGATTATGAAAGAATACTAAATTACATTAATGGAGGCATAGCAAGTGGGCAATCATAGAATATACGGCGAAAATATTCAGATTAAACCGGAAAACACTCGTGATTTTTATAATCAACGAGCAAAAAATATTAATCAAATGCAATGCCCCTACACAACAGTCTTGCTTAATGACGAGGAACCAGAGCATGCACGGCAATGGAATGAGTTTGAAAAACAATATATTCAGCCGGAATTAAAAATAGATAACAAAAGCAATGTATTGGATATTGGATGTGGAATGGGACGTTGGGCTGAGACGATTATACCGGTAGCAAGTTATTACCTTGGAGTTGATTACTCTGAGGAAATGATTAAAACTGCCGCCGAAAGAAATCAATATGCGGATAAAAATTATGAATTTATGAATCTGTCCTTTCAAGAAACAGTTGAAAAGGGACAGGATTTTTTTAAAACTAAATTTAATCGTCTGATCATTGGCGGGGTATGTATGTATATTAATGATTCAGAACTTGAAAGAAGTTTTAAAAAACTAGAGAATCTTCTCGCTGACTCATGCATTATATATTTTACTGAGACGGTGGCGTTAGAGAAACGTCTTACCTTAGATGAGTTTTATTCGGAAGCATTAAAAACAAACTATGATGTGATTTACCGGACACCAACACAATATCAGGAATATTACAAGATGCTGTTGGAAAAGGGCTTTACTGTTTTAAAGCAAGGATATCTTCCGAAATTAAATGGAGAAGATAAGTATCGGGAGACAGATCGGTATTATACTATTTTAAGCAGATGAGGTAAAAAATGTATTATATTGATGAAAATATAAAGAATACTTATCGAGTTAAATGCAAAGGAGCACGCATTAATTATCTTCGTTTGGATACAAACGAGAATCCGGAAGGGCTCCCCAGAGAATTCTTTGATGAAGTAATGAATAAGGTAACCCCGGAATTACTTTCGATGTATCCGGAAAAAGATAATCTGATTCATTTATTATCGGAGCAAAATCAGATTGAAGAGGAGTGTATCTCTCTGACCAATGGTTCGGATGAGGCTATTCGGCTCGTTTTTGAAACTTTTTGCAAACCGGGTAAGAAGATAGTATCAGTTACACCTACCTTTGAGATGTATCATGTATATAGCAATATGTTTGGAATGATCCATGAAGAGGTTCCATATGATGATAATCTTGAGATATCTGCCGAGAAAATTATAGATCTTATTGATGCGAATACAAACCTAGTTGTGTTATTAAATCCGAATAGTCCGATTGGAACAGCCTATAGTGAAAGTGAAATACGGGCTATCATAGAAAAGGCAGATCGTATGGATGCAATCGTTATTATAGATGAAGCATACCATTATTTTTATGAAAAGACCTTTATGCATTTGATTAAGGAATTTAATAACATTTTGATTGCCAGAACATTCTCGAAACTATGCTCTTTAGCAGGACTAAGAATCGGGTATGTAGTCGGGAGTAAAGACTTAATTCATTATATAGAAAATACACAATCAACTTATAATGTGAATAGTATTGGACTTTTATTTGCGGAAGAGATTTTAAAAAGACCGGATATTATGAAAGACCTGCAGGATAAAGAGCGTAGAGGAAGGGATTATCTGATTGGTGAGTTGAATAAATCAGAGTATCAATATAATTATCAAAACGGTAATTATATTTTGATAAAATGTAACCTTCCGTCCACAGAAGTAGCTGCTTCCTTGAAAAATAAAAATATTCTGATTAAAACCTACGCCAGAGGACTATTAAAGGACTGGATTCGGGTTACTACGGGAAGTAAAGAAGTTATGGAACAATTTTGGAATGAATTTAAGTTGGTTGATAAATCGGCTAGTAATGGGAGACCTACATGAAGAAGATAAAAGTGTTGCAGATGCCGATAGCCGACACTTGTCGCGGTTTAACCAAGTATGTATTGGAGAATTGGAAGTTCATTGATAAGACAAGGTTTCAGTTTGATTTTGTAACTTTAAGCAAAACTTTGGATTTTGCGGAGGAATTACTGTCCCAGGGATGTAAAATTCATTATCTAAGCTGTTCAAGCATGGAGAATGAAGAGCAGTTTATATTAGAGATGAAGAAGGTTCTAGAAGAGAATTATGATGCAATCCATTTACATACTTCTTACTGGAACGGCTTTCTGGTGGAGAAGCTGGCGAAAGAGTATGGATGCCCAAAAATCATTGTACACTCGCACAGTACACTTGTGGATATAGCGGATGATGCAATGCGGGAGAAAACCATTGAAGAACATAATTATTATAAAAAGATATTTCCTATTGAGTATGCAACTCATTTTTGCGCCTGCTCCAGACTTGCAGCAGATTGGCTTTTTGGAGAACAGATTCCGAAAGACCAAATTCAAATACTTAATAATGCAGTCGATACAGATTTATATAAATATTCGAATGAAGTGAGAGAGCATTACCGGAACTTATTTAATCTAAGGGATCATTATGTTCTGGGACACGTCGGAAAGTATTCCTATCAGAAAAATCACAGCATGCTGATTGAGATTTTTAAAAAAGTAAGTGAAATAATTCCTGATGTACGATTGATGCTGATTGGAGATGGGCCTTTAGAAAAGCAGATATATGAGTTGGCAGATGAATATGGTCTTGTCGATAAGATACTTTTTCTGGGCAGAAGAGATGATGTTCCTCAGTTGTTACAGGCGATGGATATGTTCCTCTTACCTTCAAGATTTGAAGGTTTAAGTCTGGTTTTAGTAGAAGCTCAAGCAGCAGGGCTACAGTGCCTGACAAGCGACTGTTTAACGGGGGAAGCCAAGATTACCCCTAATCTTACCTATCTTCCGCTTTCAGTAGAAGCTTGGGTTAGTGAAGTAATAAAATACAGTTCAGGTTATGAGAGAGAAAATCATGTAGAAATAATGGAAAGCACGGGGTTCTCCTTAAAAAATCAGATCAAGGTATTGGAGCGGCTTTACGAAGAAAACTAATGGAGACGATGACATGAACAAACCAATGGTATCGATTATTATACCGGTTTACAATGGAAGCAATTATCTTAGAGAAGCAATAGATAGTGCTTTAAATCAGGATTATGATAATTATGAAATTATTGTGGTTAATGATGGGTCAATTGATCAGGGCAAAACGGAAGAAATAGCTCTTTCTTATGAAGATAAAATCCGATATTATTGGAAAGAAAATGGCGGAGTTGCTACTGCATTAAATTATGGGATCAGTAAAATGAAAGGTGAGTACTTTTCCTGGTTATCCCATGATGATATCTATTACCCGGACAAGCTTAGTGCACAGATAAAAGCGTTGTACGATTCGGGCGATTTAACAGCACTGGTATATAGTGATTATGATTTATGGGATATGAATCGGGATATCACATGCAACACGGCATTTCAAACTTATTATAGTATGGAACAATTAACAAATTCCGTCTTCCCTGTACTGCAGTGGTTAACACTTAGTTGTACTCCCCTGGTTCATAAAAGCTGCTTTGACAGAGTAGGTCTATTTGATGAAGGCTTGATTACAGCTCAGGATTATGATATGTGGTTTCGCCTTTTTCGATATGGTAAAAGCGTCTTTGTGTATAAGCCTCTACTAAAATCCAGAATGCATGCAGAGTCTGGAACCAATACGATAGAGTGTTTTAAGGAAGAATTAGGGAAAGTTGTTATTAAATCTTTGCTACAACTATCAGAAAGTGAGATTACTGCAATCTTTAGGCACCCAGCTATTATTTATCATAGAGTGGCTATGATTCTTAAGGGATATCAGATACCGCATTATTATCAAATTGCAATGAAAAGTCTGCAGTCCACCGGTTTAGAACCCATGCTCTTTGAAAGACTTCAGGAGTTTGAGAAATACATAGACAAGATTAGCGATGGAAAGGCTAATAAAATCTGTATCTTTGGTGGGGGTCAATACGGACAACGCTTGTACTGGGAATTAGACAGTAGATTAATCTATATTGATTGTTTCTCTGATAACAATCCTAGGAAGTGGGGTACATCCATAGAGGGGAAGCAGTGTATTAGCCCACAAGATTTAATGAAAATAAAAGATGAAACATTAGTGATAGTTGCTGTTCAAATGCCAGAAGTAATTATCGAGCAGTTAAAACAGGAAGGGTTTTCCCATATTACAACAATGCAGCAAATGGAATGGAGAATATCTCAGACGATACCGTTGAAATGGATTAGTGCATTGGAAGATAATGAGGACTCAGAGGAATTACCAAAGGACGCAACAGTAGTGAAAGACAAGCTGAACCAAGCAATATTTGATATCTGCAAGAATTTTGGAAAAGAAAAGCAGACTAGTCATAAAGCAGATTTTATATAAAACAGTGAATAACAAGAGGAGAAATGAAAATGACTTTGCCATTGATATCTATTATTATACCTGTTTATAACGGAAGTAATTATCTGAGAGATGCAATTAATAGTGCATTGGCTCAGACATACGAAAACTGTGAGATTCTAGTTGTCAATGACGGATCAACCGATCGTGGTGCTACAGAAGCAATTGCTATGGAATACGGTGATAAAATCAGGTATTACAAAAAAGAGAACGGTGGAGTAGCTACGGCTCTTAATATGGGTATTCGAAAGATGAAAGGGGAATATTTTTCGTGGTTGTCCCATGATGATATGTATCATCCTGATAAAATCCAACACGAATGGAATGCGATTAATCTTTGTGGTGACAGAAACAGAATTGCTTTCTGTGATTATGAATTACTTAACGTAGAAACAGATCAAAGAAGTATTATCCAATTAGGAGAGGTTCATTCGAAAGAACAGCTTACGAATGGTGCTTTTCCAGTATTGCATGGAATACTGCACGGATGTGCCTTATTGATACATAAAAGTCATTTTGAACGTGTTGGTTTATTTGATGAGACTCTTATTTCAACACAAGATTATGATTTGTGGTTTCGAATGTTAAGAAAACAATCAACAATATATGTAAATGAACCCTTAGTGATTGGACGAATCCATAGAGAGCAAGGCAGCAAGACTATAACAACACATAGTAAAGAACAATCGCAGCTTCATATAAATTTCATGAAGATGCTTGAAACAGAGGAGATAAAATCCTTATATACCAGCAGATATTTGTTTTTCTTTAAGATGATGAATTTTTATGAAAGGAATGGCATAATGGGAGCTTATGATTATGCACATGAGATGTTTATGATGGAAGATATTCCGGAACAGACCTCATTAAAAATTAAAAAATTGAAGGAACAGCTGCGTGAACTCAGTAATGGTAAGGCGGAAAAGTTATGTATCTTTTGTGCCGGAGATTTTGGAATAAATATATATCAGGAATTGAACTACCGCTTAATCAAACCAGATAGTTTTTCAGATAACAATCCTAACAAATGGGGATATGTTTTGGAGGGAATTCATTGTATACCTCCGACAGAGCTGAATAAAGAAAATACTTTGCTGATTGTAGCAATGAAAAATCCTGAGACATTAGCTAATGATCTGAGGGAAAAAGGCTTTCTTTACGTAACAACGAAAGGTGAGGTAGATCGTTTGATGGAAGAAGTGCCTCCTATCAAATGGCTGGTAGAAGCAAAAAAGATTGAAAATGTGGATTACTCCTCAAAGGGAATGATTCAACTAGTTGATAAGTTTAATCAAACCATATTCGAAATATGCCAATACTATGAGAAGGGAGAATAATATGGATCTAAAGAATATTATTTATTTATACGCTAACGATGAAAGTACATTAGAGAAACCTTCGGTTTGGGTTATTTTTGGAGCAGGAGAGCGTGGAAGACAATTATTTCAAATACTTGCAAATCAAAATATTTTGATTGATTATTATTGTGATAATGATATCAAAAAGCAAGGCACAGTTATTGATGGTATTCCTTGTATGAGCATAAATGATCTTAAATTAAAGAAGGAAAGTTATTGTATTATTGTATCTCCATATAATGGGCACCAGCTTTTTGAAGATTTAAAAGAGCGAGGTTTTCATTATGTTGTTTCACCTGATATATTTAATTTGGTAGCATATATGGATAACAAAAGTTATTGTGATGGAAAAGATAATTTCTTTCCCTTCGGGCATTTTTACTCCTTATATCCGAATATGAAGGAGATGCATCAAAAAGAGCAAAGTCTGTTTTCAGATGACAAAGTAATAGCTGATATTGATTTCAATGAAGATATTCAAAAAGATTTTCTGAAAAAAATGACTACATTATATGATACGATTCCAAACTGGGAAAACATGTCAGTACCCTTAGGAACAACCAATTTGCGACATCGTTATGGCAACCCTAGTCTTAGTCCAGGGGATGCCATAGGATTACATTGCATGTTGCGTATCTTACAATCGAAGAGATTAATCGAGGTTGGTTCGGGATACACTTCAGCGGTTACCTTGGATACGAACGAATTTTATTTGGAAAATAAGATAGATTTAAAATTTATAGAGCCATACCCTACTTTACTACAGTCCTTGTTAAAGAAAAGTGATAAAGTTGAATTGATGCCTACCGGATTGCAGGAAATTCCGCTGTCTACCTTTGAACAGCTGGATTCAGGAGATATTCTATTTATTGATTCTACACATGTTTCTAAGATTGGCTCTGATGTCAATTATTTATTTTTTGAGATTCTACCAAGCTTAAAAAAAGGGGTCTATATTCATTTACACGATATTTTTTACCCATTTGAATATCCAAAACAGTGGATTTATAGCGGCATGATATGGAATGAATTATATCTTCTACGTGCATTTTTACAAAATAATAAGGATTATGAAATTATATTTTTTCAAAATATGATGGAAAAAAAATATATGAATTTGTTTTTGGAAAAATGGCCTCTACAGGCACCTGTTCATGGAGGTAGCTTCTGGTTGAGAAAAAAATTCTAAAAAGTAAGGTGTGAATCTTAACTATGAACAAGGGTACAGAGTTAAATATATTGCATGTTGATAATAGTGACTTATTAGGAAGAATTTTTAACGGGCATGATTTACATATTTCATTGAATGAGCTTGGTTATCACTCTTCTCAGGCAGTAAAGTATAAATATGGTACTGAAGATACTACGATTTTATTGGGGCAAGAAACTACGGAATATGCAGATCGATATATCGGTAATTTGGAAAGGGAGCTTTCTATGAATTCTATACTTGGAGTTTGGGATAGATATTTGGAAAACTCCAGGCAATTTCAAGATGCAAATATTGTACATTATCATAAAATTCATGTAGGGATAATGTCACTCATGCGATTTCAAAGATTACTAGAGAAGAAAGCCTCTGTATGGACGATTCATGATCCTTGGGCATTTACAGGGCATTGCGTACATCCGCTTGATTGTGATAATTGGAAAAGTGGATGTGAGGGATGCCCGAAAATAGATGATTATTTTCCCTTAAAACAGGATAAAGCCTCACAATTATGGAACATAAAGAAAAAAGCATTTCAAAATATTGATATAGATATTATAGTATCATCCCTATTTATGGAAGATTATATTAAGAACAGTCCATTAACAAGTCATCTTAATAGAATTCATAGAATTCCCTTCGGAATAAAATTAGAACAATTTAAGCAATTTAGTAAACAAGTGGTTCGTAAGGAGTGGAATATAAAAGATACTGATTTTGTGATTGGTTTTCGAAATGATGATTATTTTATTAAGGGCTGTAAATATATTTTTGAAGCTTTAGAGACATTAACAGATCATCAGATTGTAATTTTAACAGTCGGTAATGGAAAATTACCTCAGAACATTCGTAGTAAATTTCGTTCTATAGAACTGGGATGGCAGAATGATGAAGTATTACTTAGCAAATTCTATACTGCTTGTGATGTTTTTTTAATGCCTTCCTTAGCTGAAAGTTTTGGTATGATGGCTATAGAAGCAATGGCGTCAGAATGTGTTGTTGTGGTTTTTAAGAATACTGTTCTAGAGAATTTAGTATTTGCTCAGGAATGTGGCATTGCAGTGGAATATAAAAGCAGTAAAGCCATTAAGGAGGCTATTATTTATTTGTTGGAAAACTCTATGGAGCTTAAAATCCGAGGTGAAAAATCACGATTATTAGTTGAAGAGAATTACAATTATTCGGATTATGTAAGAAAACATATTGAGTTATATGAGGAAATAAATGATAGAAATACAAATTTAAAAATTTGAAATAGATATTATGAATATAAATGCAATAGATATTTATCGAAAAAATATAACTTTGTAAAGTTTCAAATATATTAAGGGCAAATGTTTATATAAAAGGAAAGAGGATACTGATATGGATGAATGTTACATTGATATTTTCCCTGAAATAAGAAAAATATATGATGATTTGATAGATGAAAGATCAAAATTATTATTCTGCCATAGATTGCTTTTTAATCTTACCAATGATTTTATATATATTCAGAAAATAGTGTCAGATATTCCATTATTCAAGGGTGTAAAACCACACCCGCATTTGGAATTCTATATAAAATGCAAAGAATATGTTAATCAAGAAAAAAAACTGATTTTTTATGGAGCGGCTTCTTTCCCACAAAGCTTATACGATTTTAGCATAAATGAGAGATATTTCAATTATGCAATTTTTAAAGAGCTACCATGGTATTGTTTTTGCGACGGGGATGAAGAAAAACAAAAAGTTTTATTTTTAGGACATAAGGTCATTTCTCCACAGCAATTAATTAATGATCACAACAATGATATAGTAGTAATCGGCACATGGGGGAGAAACGAGGAGATTAAACGGTATCTTGTAGGATTAGGATTTCCAATAGAGAATATTATCTTTTATCCAGAACAACCGGCAGATGCTGACATTGTTTTTTTACCGGAAGAACAATATTTTGATAGAGAATTTATGAAGCCTTTAACAAATGAAGTTTTTATTGATGCTGGAGCTTTTCGATGTGACACAGTTGAAGAATTTATAAAATGGTGTGATGGGAAATATGAGAAAATATATTCGTTTGAGCCTGATGAGGAAAATTATAAGTTATGCAATCAAATTATTAAAGAAAAAGGCATTAATAATATAGAATTAAATAAAATTGGGTTATCTGATTTAAATAAGACAGTTTTCTTCACTGGCGATGGTAGTGGCGGAGCTTGTATAGTAGATAGTAGTGAATCATTAGTTGAAGTGGTAAGTCTAGATAGTTTTCTTAATGGAAAAGGAGCGACTTTCATTAAGATGGACATTGAAGGAAGTGAATTAAAGGCATTAAAAGGAGCAAGTGATACAATAAAACGGTATCATCCGAGGCTCGCGTTATCACTATATCATAAAGCAGAAGATATTATCACAATTCCAAGCTTTATCAAAAGCCTAGATGAAAACTATAAATTCTACTTAAGACATTATAGTAATTTTGGTATTGAAACAGTACTCTATGCTGTTTATTTGGATGAGACAAATGAGGTAGAATAATGAGGGAAAACTAAGTTATAACATTCAACTGAAACGACCACAATTCTGTTAGCTAAAATAAAGAAAAGATCAAATATATATAGAAGTTATTAAATAACAGAATGGCTAAATTTCAGAAAGGGGCACAAAATGAAGGCATTACAAAAGCAAAGTATTTTAGAAATGTTAGGTACTATATTTGATTTACACAAACAACTGTTAATTATCAAGAAAGAAAATATAGAAGAATTACTTTGCATGTGCCAAGAGCGTGCTATTACAATCGGAAATAAGATAGAGGAAAGTGAAGAAAATGAAAGCATAACGATTTCTTTACTGGAGGATTATTGTGAAAAAATATATCAGTTAAGTCTGATCAATTATACTGCTAATGAATTGAATCAATTTATTCTAGATATTGATTATCAAATAGAAAGAATAAAAGATAGAATAGAAAATTATATTTCTGATGAACTATATGAAGTTGTTTTCATGCCATATAATGCTACCATGTGGGATTCTATGGAAAGTGTATATAAAGAAGCGATAAAGGATGATAGATGTAGTGTATCAGTAATCCCCATACCATATTTTAATATTAATAAAAATAAAGATACCTTAGACGCGAAGTATGAGGGAGATAGGTTTCCAGAATATTTAAAAATAACGGATTATAAGAAATATAATATGAAAGAGATGCGACCTGACATTATATTTATTCACAATCCTTACGATGAGTATAATCATGTTACTAGAGTATCTCAAGAATTTTATAGCTCAGAATTGATAAAATATACGGACCATCTTGTCTATATACCTTATTACATTTCCGAGAGCTTTACAATAGAAGAATTATGTGCTATGCCAGGAGTTAGGAATGCATGGCGTGTATTCGTACAATCTGAAGAGATAAGAATGCAGTATTTAAAATGGAATGATCCGAGTAAAATTGTTGCGACGGGTTCCCCAAAAATTGACTGTTTACTTGATATGAATTCTCGGCAAAATTGCATAAAAGAAGAATGGATGGAGGTAATCAAAGGAAGGACTGTATTTTTATATAATACTCATTTGAATAATATTATTAATGAATCAAAAGAGTTGATCAAAAAAATTAAATATGTTATCTCTATTTTTAGAGACAGAGATGATATTGCTTTAATATGGAGACCACATCCCTTGAGTGTGGAAACAGCAAAATCATTCAGTGAGGAAATACTATATGATTACTTGGAAATTATAGTGGAATTCAAATCGTTGAATAATACTATCTATGATGATACTCCGGATTTATACCATTCCATAGGACTTTCAGATGCGTACATTGGTGATTCAAGTAGTTCTGTTGTAAAATTATATGGAATAACAGGAAAGCCAATATTATTTTTGAACGAAATACATTTATTGAAGGTGCATCCTAAAAAATGTATAAGAACAATAAGCCCTGCATTAATTGACGATAATATCTATATGTTTAGCTGGGAATATAATGCTCTTTATTGTTATAATATGAAGACTGAAAATATTAATTATATAACTAACTTCTCTCAAGAAGATAGCATGAAACAATATCTATATTCTGAAACAATCGTATATGGTACAAAAATATATTATTCACCATGTTCTGAAAAGTCAATGGCAGTTTACGATACTGGAACAGGTAATGTTGAATATGTTCTTTTAGAGAAGGAAGGATACAATAATTATAACATTATAAGAATTGATTGGCATATATTTATTCTCCCCATTTATTATTCCTCGAAAGTGTTTATTCTTGACGTGCGGTCTAATACGATTACAACAATTCCTACAAGTTATGATAGCACTATAAGTAATTTTAAGAATTTTGGATTAATACCACTATTTTACGGAGATATTATTGTAGGAGATAAAATATGGAGAGTCTGTAGAATTGGGACTTTTTTGCAGACATATGATTATAACAACAATATATTTGATTATTATGAAGTAAATTGTAATGCAAAATCTTTTGGTGATATTACATTTGATGGAACAGATTTTTGGATATTACCTAATGGTAATGATAATATTTTGAGATGGAATAGTCAGTCTAAGACAGTTACTGAGATTAATATATTTACTGAGATTGAAAAAGCAGATGAAAATATATTGTATCATAAAATATGCTATATCAATGGAGGAGTATGGCTAATCCCATGTTTTGCCGATGTAATAATTAGGATTGATGTAGAAAATCTTGAAATTATTAAGATTAGTTATGAAAATATTGCTGGCTTCAGTAAAGATTATGATTCAGCACAGACATTTAATGATTATGTAATACATGATAATAATTTATTGTTGTTTCCATATAAAAGTAATGCAATAGTAAGCATAGATGTAGAGACTTATACTGTTGAGGCACTTCCAACACAGATAAAATTTGATAATAATGAAATAGAATGGGTTAATAATATAACCCATGGAGATGGCACGAAGGAAGATAAATTTTATAATTGCAGCCATACATATGAAGAAAGAGTATGCTCGTTATCGCAATTTATTCAAATAGTGACAGGTTCATCAGATACATATAATGAGCAACGTGTAAAGTATTATTCTCAAAATATTATTAATGCAGATGGCAGCTGTGGTGAAAAAATATGGGAGTATATAACAGAAGAATTAAAGAGTCTTTAATATAGATAATTTAGTTCAGGAGGAAGTTAAAAACTATAGGTCATTAGGATATAGAGCAGAAAAAAGCATTAGGAGAAGTGATTGACAGCAAGAATCTGACAATCATGGCATCAATCATAGGACCGGAATTAAAAGAAAGTGGAATAGTATGGGTTATTAGTCAGGCAGAATCTGAAAGGGATACAGTATAATGAAATTAAAAAGAGCACGCTTGAAAGAGATCTATAGGAATGTCAGTTGCTAAATTCATTTATCGTTTTTAAGCACGCTGGAGAAAGGGTGTAAGCATGATAAGATTTTGTGATAAGGAAGTATATTCTGTTTTTGAAGGAGAACTTAATAGAGGAAAGCTGTTTGAATTTTTTTGCCAGAATGATCATAACGGTGATATAGTTATTGTTTATAGTGATACGAATGAGTATAAAGGAATAATAACATATGATAGGTTGCTCTCTAATAATAATGAATTAATACAGACGGATATATTATTAATTAATAAAGATATTTGGAAAAATGCAAAAAATTTATTCAATGCTCGAAAAGACATAATCTATTTGCCAGTATTTGATGAGAAAAATCAGTTGGTGTATTTCTGCTATGATGACAATTCAGGAGAAGAAAATTATGATGCAATCGATAATGCGTTCGAGCAATTTGAACTAAATAATGATTGTTTATTTATTAATGAGCTATATCCTAATGTACAAGTTGTTTGTATTTATGACATGAATGAATTTGCGTATAAATTATATAACCTCTTAAAAATTAAAAATATAGATACAATAGTTATTGGACAGAAATGGGAAATGATATGTGGAATATTCAACAAAAATTATGATATTAATAATTATCCAGAATATGCCCAATTTAATATTTTAGCTGAACCTCTCAACTTAACACATATTAAGTATGATAGAACATCAAAAAGAAAAATTAATACAGTAGGGAGTTTTAATTTTTTAATAGATATTTTATATGTAAATAGGATATATATTCAGAATGTTATGAAGCAAAAAATGCAGGAAATGGGGATAAATTTCCTTTTATGTAAAATACCAAATTTTGAAGCATTACAAAAGTATTCTTTAGATGAATTTTATAGAAATAAAAATGGAGTTCTTGGCGGAAATAAGCGATTGGATATAAATAAGGTGCTAAATTATACTCAATTACAAAAGGTTAAAATTAATAATAATTTAATGGTAAATAGTATTGATGCAAGTACTAAGCTTAATATTATGAACAACTTGAATATTATAAGTAGAAAATATTCAAGTGGGGAAAACTATATATATGTTTTAGGACCTTGTATTGTTAATGAAATTTATGAAAATAGTGTTCAAAGCTTACCTTATATTTTAGATAAATCTATTCGGGATAAAAATGTTGGAAAATTTGGTGTTATATCAGTAGTTATTCCAAACCATTGTGCCTTTATATATAAAGAGGTATTGGAGTCTCTGCCTATAAAAGAAAATGACATAATCTTATGTATTAATAATATAGAATCAATTACATTTGAATTTAAAATTAATTATGAGGCGGATATTAATCTAAAACCTTTATATGATTCACGCCCAGATGATGAAGAGTGGTTTTTTGATGCCCCAATACATACTAATTGGTTAGGAAATTTTAAAGTTTCCGAATATTTAGTGGAAAATTATTTATATAAAATTATTGAATCAATGAATTTTGAAAAAGAACAGATATGGTTACAAAAAAGCAAAGAATTTTTAACAGATGATAACAAAAAAGAATTATATAAATACATAAAAAGTATAGATAAATTCAAAATAAATAGTGAAGATAAAGTGGGTGCAATTGTTATGAATTGTAATCCATTTACTTTAGGACATCAATACTTGATAAATAAAGCATTGGAATATGTGGATTATCTTTACATATTTATTGTAGAAGAAAATCGTTCGGAATTTTCGTTTAAAGATAGAATAAAGCTGGTACAAGCTGCAACTTCAACAAACAAAAATATTAAAGTGATTCCTTCCGGAAAATTTATCATATCTAATGAAACAATGCCAATATATTTTGAAAAAGCGGAAAAGCAAGATGTTATTATTGATGCTTCAAGAGATATAGAAATTTTTGCTAGATACATTGCACATGAATTGGAAATAACAGTTAGATTTGTAGGAGAAGAGCCATTGGATAATATTACAAATCAGTATAACCAAGAAATGAAAAGAACATTGTCTGAATTTGATATACAGTTTATTGAAATACCACGAACAAAAGCAGGCACTGATGTAATAAGTGCATCAAAAGTAAGAAAATTGTTAGAAAGTGGATGCTGGAATGAAATTCAAAAGCTTGTGCCAATAGAGACATTAAGTTATCTGAAAAATCGTTCTGGTGTGGTATAGTTTTTACCAAGGAGGATCAATACAACGATGAAATATCTCATTTTTGGTGTCAATGGCATGGCTGGTCATACGATTGCTTTATATCTAAAAGAGCAAGGACATAAAGTGATAGGTTTTGCAAAAACTAAATCCTTAATATGTCAGACCATTATAGGTGATGCATTTAATAATGAAGATGTGAAAAGCGCATTAGAATCGGACAAGTTTGATATTGTTATAAACTGTATCGGTGTCCTGAACAAAGAAGTAGATACCGATATGGCCGCGGGTATCTATCTTAATAGTGTGTTTCCGCATTTACTTGCTAAATTATTGAAGATTAAAACTACAAAGTTGATTCATATCAGTACAGATTGTGTTTTTCAAGGAAACAAAGGCAGATATGCAGAAAATAGTATTCCCGATGCAGAATCAGCTTACGGTAGAAGTAAAGCATTAGGAGAAGTGATTGACAGCAAGAATCTAACCTTAAGAACTTCAATCGTAGGACCTGAATTAAAAGAGAATGGAATAGGATTATTTCGTTGGTTTATGAATCAGACAGAACCTGTGAAGGGATACAATAAAGTCATATGGACTGGAGTTACAACGCTTGAGCTTGCTAAAGCTATAGAAAAAGCGGCTTTTCAGAACGTTACCGGTTTGTATCATCTTGTTAATAACAGAACGATAAGTAAGTATAATTTACTTCGATTATTTAATAAATATTGCAGATGCAAAAAAATAGCTATACAGAAGGATGATATAATATCAAGTGATAAATCACTTGTGAATACAAGGACAGATTTTGATTTTACAATACCTGGATATGAGCAAATGATACTTGAGATGGATGAATGGATTCATTTACACAAAGAGCTATACCCGCGTTATTTATATGATAAAAAGGAAGCTATAGATACGACAAGGTTATTATTTTATAAATAATTATTTTACATGCGATACATGCAGATAATTCTATAGCATATTTTCATAATTTAATTACTATAATTATTCCTGAGAAAGTCCAGTTAGGAGGTCATCATGAAAAAACTTAAGGTTATGACTATGGTAGGAACCAGACCGGAGTTAATTCGGTTATCCGAGATTATTAAGAAAGCTGATGTGTTTTTTGAACATATATTTGTGCATACCGGTCAGAATTATGATGGCCGGTTAAATGATATTTTTTATGAAGATTTGGGCATTAGAAAGCCGGATTTTTACCTTAATGTAGTAGGAAATCATCTTGGTGAGACAATGGGAAATATAATTGCAAAATCTTATGAGTTGATGCAGCAGGAAAAACCGGATGCGCTACTTATATTAGGGGACACTAATTCAGCTCTTTCAGCGATTGCAGCGAAAAGATTGAAGGTGCCTATTTTTCATATGGAAGCGGGTAATCGCTGCTTTGATGAAAACTTACCGGAGGAAACGAACAGAAGGATTGTCGACCATATTTCAGATATTAACTTGCCATATACAGAACATGCCAGAAGATATCTAATTGCTGAAGGCATAAGAAAAGAACATATCTATGTTACGGGCTCGCCAATGAAGGAAATAATATTGGCTCATAAGAATGAAATTGATAATAGCGGCGTTTTACAAAAACTTGGTATTAAGGCAGGAAATTATCTTGTTTTATCAGCACATAGGGAAGAAAATATTGACAATGCAGAAAATTTTAGCAGCCTAATGAATGCGGTAAATATCATGGCTCGGACCTATAACATGCCAGTGATTTATTCTGTTCATCCAAGAAGTCAAAAATATATAGAGGAAAGACAGTTTGAATTTGACCCATTGGTTAGAAAAATGCCGCCGTTTAATTTCACTGATTATAGTTGCCTTATGAAAAATGCATACTGCGTAGTCTCAGATAGTGGGACGATGCCGGAAGAAGCGGCTGTCAACCGGTTCCCGGCAGTATGTATTCGTACATCAACAGAACGACCGGAAGCTCTTGATAAGGGAGGATTTGTTATAGGAGGAATTACGGGAGAGTCGGTTCTGCAATCGGTAGATATGGCTGTTAAGATGGCACAGCAAAATGATTTTGGATCGGTAGTTCCGGATTATGAAGAGAATCATGTGTCTTCAACAGTAATACGGATTATTCAGAGCTATACTAGGATTATTGATGATAAAGTATGGAGAAAATCAGTATAATGTTGAATTTATCCGAAGATTAGCTTACAAATTATATGGAAGATGAAGGGTGATGCAAAATGGACATGTTCAAAGATAAGACACTTATGGTAACAGGGGGAACTGGGTCCTTTGGCAATGCAGTAGTGACCAGGTTTTTGGAATCATCCATTAAGGAGATACGAATATTTTCCAGAGATGAAAAGAAGCAGGATGACATGAGAAAGCAATACAATAATTCCAAGCTTAAATTTTACATCGGTGATGTACGGGATTTAAGAAGCGTGCAAGATGCAATGCATGGCGTGGATTATATATTTAATGCTGCGGCGCTAAAACAAGTTCCTTCCTGTGAATTCTTCCCAATGGAGGCGGTAAAAACTAATATAATAGGAACTGATAATGTCCTTACTGCAGCCATCAATGAAGGCGTAAAAAAAGTAGTATGCCTCTCCACGGATAAGGCGGCTTACCCTATTAATGCAATGGGAATCAGTAAAGCCATGATGGAAAAAGTATTTGTTGCTAAATCACGAACTACGGACAATACAATAATCTGCGGAACAAGATATGGCAATGTAATGTGCTCAAGAGGTTCCGTAATTCCATTGTTTGTGGATCAAATTAAAAGTGGTAAGCCAATTACTATAACAGATCCTAATATGACTAGATTTTTGATGAGCCTTGATGAAGCAGTAGATTTAGTTATGTTTGCATTTGATCAAGGGCAAGCCGGTGATATTATGGTACAAAAAGCACCCGCATGTACTATAGGTGTGTTGGCACAGGCTGTGAAAGAAATTTTTAAAGCGGATAATGAAATTCATTATATAGGAATTCGGCATGGAGAAAAAACATCAGAAACATTATTGACCAGGGAAGAATGTATTCATGCCTACGATTTAGGGAATTTCTATCGAGTACCGGCAGACAACCGGGATTTAAATTATGAACAGTATTTTGAAGAGGGCAATAAAGAGGAAGCGACTATATCAGAGTTTAATTCGGATAATACACAAATTCTTAATTTAGAACAAGTGAAGGAAGTTTTGCTAAAAATACCATATATAAAAAGTGAATTAGAAATGAAATAATAACTTAAAACATATTTTACATATAAAATTCTTATAAATCGTACAGTTATATAGGATAAGTTATTGGAGGATACTAAATTGTTTTTGATTAGCCTTTGCATGATAGTGAAAAATGAAGAAGTCAATCTGGCAGAATGTCTACAAGCTATTGCTAATTACATGGATGAAATAGTAATCGTTGATACCGGCTCTACGGATCGCACGAAAGAAATAGCTTTACAATATACCTCCAAAGTTTATGATTATCAATGGAACAATGACTTTGCAGCCGCTCGCAATTTCTCCATCAGCAAGGCTTGCAATGAGTTTATATTAGTGATTGATAGTGATGAGACAATTGAAAATATTAATATCGATGAAATTAGGAGATTGATTGAGAGCAACCCAAGTAAAATTGGTCGATTACTTCGTATCAACGAATTTACCCGTAAGGGAACCCCTTATAAATTCAGAGAGAGAGTAAATAGGTTATTTTCAAAAAACTATTACCAATACAGCGGTACCATACATGAACAGTTAATCCGGGTAGGAGAAATCGAAAATGATTCTGCTAACGATACTTACCTCATCCCATTAACAATCAGACATTCCGGCTATGAAGGAGAACTTGACACCAGGAAGAGAAAAACAGAGCGTAATATCAATCTCTTGAAAAAAGCGTTAGTATTAAATCCCGATGATCCATACCTTCTTTATCAGTTAGGAAAAAGTTATTATATGGAAGAGGATTACATAAGTGCCTGTGATTTTTTGGGACAGGCTTTATACTTTGATTTAAACCCAAAGTTGGAGTATGTCCAAGACATGGTCGAAAGCTATGGTTATTCACTTATTAATTCGGAGCAATATGATGCGGCAATGCAGCTTCTTAATGTATATGACGAATTTGCGATATCGGCTGATTTTGTATTTCTTGCAGCGCTGATTCTGATGAATGGACAGAGATTTATGGAGGCAATTAGGGAGTTTAAAAAGGCAGCGCAATTTGCAGAGTGTAAGGTGGAAGGGGTTAACAGCTACATGGCATATTATAATATTGGAGTTATATTAGAATGTATGGGTGATATCCCGCAAGCAAAAATATATTATAATTTATGTAAAGATTATTATCCTGCCAGAGAACGAGTAAAGATTATAGCAGATATGGACTTTAATTAGATTTAATTAGGCTTATTAGAACAAAAAGAAAGTACTCTATGAAAACGCCGGGTTTCTGCCAGAGAATGTTGATGCATATAGGCATCCATGAATTGATAAAGAGAAATAGTTAAGCAGATACAATATTTTGGCTTATAAACACGCATACCGCTTGGAGTTTGAATATATTGAGACATTCTATGCATTTATTTTAGATTTCGGAAAAACGGATAGTAAACAGAAAAACCGCGTCTACTTATGTAACCGGGGCATAATGCTTTGCATTATATGAGTGAATTGTAGATGAATTGAGTTATTCAGCAAGCACTATTTCCATGATAACCTCTTGATATACTTAAGATTATTGCTAAAACTGTCGATATTATATAAAGATTGTTCTTAATATATAAATATATAATTATGATATGAGGGCCAAAAGGCAAAATCAAATTTCCTATGTTGAATACACACAAAATAATATCATTTACGATACTCTATAGAGGCTTTTGAAATACTTTTATTGTGTATTCTCATAACGAGTCATTTAAGAAATGATCATTTAGCCCTCTAATCATAATTATATTTATATGAATTATAGTTTAAAGTTAAAACCAAAGTCATGTTTTAATGTATACTTACCATGGAGGTGCTTATGAAAAAACAAAGGATTGTTTTACGTTTCATTATGTTACTTGCGTTTATGTTAGTTGGAGTTATGTTACTTCCAGCGAAGCCGGCATTTGCAGCTGCTACCGCAGTTAAGGTTGCGTCGGTTGAATATTATGAGGATCAGATTGTTGTACTCAATAACGGTAATTCCAAGATTTATTATGCAACGGATGTAGAAGCTGCCAAGAATAACTGGGAGGCAATTACTCCGGATACGGGTTTGTTTACGATGATTGATATTTCTTATCTTTCACCAACGGTAGAGAATATCCTAGTAATCAAGGGTGAAGAGAACTCTACCCAATCCCGCATTATTCTTAATGCACGACCGATGAAGCTGGAGGTGTCCATTAACTATGCTAATATAGATTCGATGAGTGATAGCGCTACGATTGCGCCTCTTGTAAATATTATGACAACCGTCGGAGATGGCGCAACCCCAGTAAATTTCGATGATCTCGAATGGAGAAAGGGTACGTCTGGGCAATGGGCAAGTACAAAAAGCCTGACCGTTGGACTGTTAAAGAAATATCTCGTAAAGGGTACTTTTTTGTATTTCCGTATCAGAGCTTTGGACGATTATGTCACAGTGAAAGATTCCGCAGGTACGGTAATTAATTTGAATAATGACAGAATCCTTGGTATTCAGGGTGGAATTCGTAGATATGAAACATTGACTACCCTAAATTTCGGAACAGATTTTCCGAATGGTACTAAGGGAAGACGTTTTAGCAACGAAGTGAAAGTGAAGGTTGTTAAGAAGTCGACAGCTATGGTTTATGGTATTGATGGTGAGAAATTTACAGCCGAAATCAAATATGGTAAGGAATACCGTGTAACCATAGGCAGCACTACCACTAACTGGGTTCAGGTAACGGACAGGACCGTTAAATCCTTACCTCTTTCAACGGTTATTAATAATTCGACGATTGATGGGACAATAAAAGCGAATGCCTTTCCGAAAATGAAGATTGAAATCAGGGATTATGCTACTTCAAAGGCTGCGTCCTCTAAGATTACGGAAATCAATCTGAATGCACAACGTACGATTAATAATAACATTATTCCTGGTAAAGCCCCTACCAATGCGACAACGCCAGATGATAACATTTATGTATATTATAACGGCAATAAGAATATGGTTATCACTATTCCGAAGGCTTCACCGAATCTGCCCTATGAATTTTGTGTGGCTAAACCGGGTGAAACTTTTGATATCACCAAGGTTGTCTGGACATCAGTCACAAAGGGTACGGAAGTTAAAATCCTTGCAAGTAAAGCAGTGGATGGCGGAACCTTGTATGTAAGACAGAAGGAAATCAAGTCGCAGGCAGCTACCTCCACTCAGGCAGCAATTGGATACGAGCTGGCTTCAACTTACGTTACTCAAGCTATAAGTTATCCATCCACTCCTGTAATCACGGCTACAAGCTATACCTTTACAAAGGGTTATTCCAGTGACATTACCTTTACGGTTACGCTTAATGTAGCTGGCAAGACTCCTTTTGAAACTGCAGTTAAGAGTATTAAGCTGGGAACCAAGGATATAGACTATTCTGCACCACCATATACGACATCCGGCAATGTATCCACACTGACAATTACCTTAAAAGCTACTTCTCTTGCTACACTGACGAATTGTTATAATAAACCGATTACAATTACGTTTATGAACGGTACTGTTGATAAATCTTCCATTAAGTTAACCATTCAGAATTCTGCACCGGCTGGCGCATTAACTGTTACCAACGCAATGGGTACCAATACCGGAACGACCTCCTTCACCATGGTTAGCTCCAAAGCAGCAGCTGATACCTGGTCCTATGTAATCACTTCATCAGCAATAGCAAGCGCAACTACAATGGACAAGATTTCTGTTATTACTACAGCTACTGCAACAGCCTTTACCACAACCACGGTAGATAATATCACAGTTACTGCAAATCAATATATAACGATTTTTGAAACGGATACTGCCGGTAATATCGTAAAATACAAGAGTATCTTAATTACAGCTGATATGATAAAACCTTAAAACTGTATAGCAACATACAGTAGAATGGAGCGGAGAATGATTACGATCTGTGTTTGTATGATTGTCAAGAATGAGGAAAAGGTACTGGCCAGATGTCTGGATTCTATGAAAGGTCTGGCGGATGAAATTATCATTGTAGATACCGGATCCACAGATACTACGAAAATGATTGCTTCTCAGTATACGGATAAAATCTATGATTTTACCTGGGTACATGATTTTTCGGCTGCGAGGAATTTTTCCTTCTCCAAAGCTACCAAGGATTACGTCTATGTTGCTGATGCGGATGAAGTTATTGATGAAGAGAACAGGCAGCGGTTTCTGCTTTTAAAGCAGAGCCTGCTGCCGGAAATTGAAATTGTACAGATGAAGTATGCTAATCAGCTTGCATTTAACACGACTTATAATTTTGATATTGAATACAGGCCAAAGCTCTATAAAAGGCTTCGCACCTTTCATTGGGTAGAACCGGTTCATGAAAATGTACTTTTATCTCCTGTTATCTATGACAGTGACATCGTAATCCAGCATATGCCGATTTGCAATCATGCAGAAAGAGATTTTGATACATTTCTTAGGGTGATTAGGAAGGAAGGTAAATTATCAACAAAGCTGTATCAGATGTATGCAAGGGAGCTTTTTATTGCAGGGGAAGAGCAGGATTTTAAGGATGCTTTTGAATTCTTTCATGCCTTCGCAGCCCGAGAAGAATGTACAGAGAGGGAGCGTAAGATTTATGAATGCGTACTGGCTCGTTGTTATCAGATCAATGTTGATGTTACCGGTCTCATGAAATACAGCTTACGTAATATTGCTGACGGTAAGGGAAGCTCCGAGGTATGCTTTATCCTCGGCGAATATTTCATGAAACTGGGTGATTATCAGGAAGCAACCATCTGGTATTATAATGCGGCTTATGAATCGGAATGTGAACTGAATGCCCATTACGGTGGTGATTATCCCTTAAAACGACTGGCTGAGTGTTACCATTTCCTTGGGAACAAGGAGCAGGAAGAAGCTTTTCAGACACTTTACGAAAGTTGGAGTATATAAATTACAAAAAACTTCCATACTTATCCAACTTGTGGTATAATTTATATCAGTTACAATATGATAGAGTATGATTCCTCTATAACTTAAGAGATATGTACATATCATAAATCTATCTAACACATCGGTATGCATAAAGTTACGGGTTGTTATTAAAAATAAGGGGTGATAAAACCTGACTGAGAATATCAAAAATATATTTGAACAGAATATGAAACTGCTGGGAGATATGGATAAATCCGTTTACTATTTCAGAGAGCAGCAATATGATAAAGCGCTCGGATTATTAGCGGATTCTATTGACCAGATCAAGTTTATAATAGAAGCAATTATAAAGGATAGAGATTATTTCAACCTGGTCGCAACGGAGTCAATGCTCGAGATGATGACCGGTATACTGGAAGCGAAGAAGAATAGAGATCTCGTCCTGCTTGCTGATTTGCTGGAGCTTCAGCTGATTAATTTCTTAATTGGAGTTCAGGAATTAATAATCAGTAAAGAAGAAATTCTGTTTAACGAAGACAATTATAAAGAGAATATCAATCTTTTGCTGGAAGCCCATGTTGGCTTCCCTGGCGAGCTGAAAGAACCAATCAATACAACAAAGCTTTTGGAAAGCGGCTATCGTGTGGAGTTTACCTCCTGTGGGCAGATGACCCTGGCTGCGGAGAATGCCGGATTTACATTCTATTTCCATACAAACAGTAAAGTACAAACAGAAGCCTTCCTGATTGCCAGACATTGGTATCAGAAGGAGAAGGAAAGATATATTGTCTATGGTTTTGGAATGGGTTATCATATTAATGAACTTCAGTCCATGGCCAAGAATGCGGATTTGGAAATCTATGAAGCTGATTTGAATGTAATTCAACTGGCTTGTGCATTTGCAGATGTCAGGGAACTGCTATTGAAACCGCGAATTAAGATAATCTATGATCCACAGCTGGAACAGCTAAAAGCACGGATTACATCATTAGAAAGTAACGAAAAGCTGGTAATACATTATCCTTCCTATATTAATATAAAAAACAAGAACGGAAAAAAATTACTGCGGGGATACCTTCCCTGGTCTAAGGCAATAGAAGAGTGTTAATTAATTAAGGAGGGAAACCCTCCTTAATTTTTACAAGAAACGTACTTCAGAGACAAAATAGGGAGGTAAATCCTCCAACAAATCAAGGAGGTGAAATCCTCCAACAAATCAAGGAGGTTTGTATGCTGTATATTTTATTCGTTATCGCAGTTGTAATTGCAGAACATAAGATAAAGAATTATATGGAAGCGAATCGGGAATTAGGAGTAAAGAAGGAAATTCTGAAGGGCAAGATTACAATTCAGAAGTACCATAATGAGGGAGCTTTTCTTAATTTTATGGAAAACAAAAAGGAGCTTGTAAAGACCGTTTCCGGAATATTCCTTGGTCTTTTATTTCTCCTCTTTGCGATAATGTTGCCTAAGAAAGGCAACCGATTATTTAAATTAGGTTTGGCTCTTGCACTCGGTGGTGCAATCAGCAATGTGTATGACCGCTTCCGCAGAGGATATGTGGTAGATTATTTTACCATCAACTACAAGAAGCTTAAGACGATTATATTTAATTTGGCTGATATGGCTATTTTTCTTGGGTCAGCTTTGATCCTGCTATCCTCTCTTATTTCTACAGTATTCAAGGGAGGCGCCGATAAAGCCCTTAAATAACGGATGTGGCTTGTTCGGTCTTGACTTGAATTCAGGATGTGCCTGAGTCGCAAGAAACCAGGGGTGATTTTTCAGCTCGATCATTTCAACGATACGCCCGTCTGGAGATAAACCTGACAGCATCATATCATGCTTTTTAAATTCCTCACGATAATAGTTATTTACCTCATAACGATGGCGGTGTCTTTCATGGATGGTTTTATCACCGTAGAGCTTATATGCAATACTGCTTTCATCCAGGATACAAGGATAGGAACCAAGTCTTAAGGTGCCGCCGATGTCTTCAATACCATCCTGCTCGGGCATCAGATGGATGATCGGATGGGTTGTGGAGGGATCTAACTCCACGCTGTGTGCATCTTCGAATCCAAGTATGCTGCGTGAAAATTCAACCAATGCCAGCTGCATGCCAAGGCATAATCCCAGGAAGGGGATTTTGTTCTCACGGGCATAACGGATGGCATTTATTTTGCCTTCGATACCACGGTCACCGAAACCACCAGGAACAAGAATACCACATACGCCGTCAAGCAGTTCGGATACATTCTCCTTTGTTACAGTTTCGGAAGGAATCCATCTGATATTAATGGAAGCGTGATTTGCAACGGCACCATGCTTTAAGGATTCAACAACACTGATATATGCGTCATGAAGCTGAGTATATTTACCGACTAAGGCAACTTCTACAGACTCTCTGGGATTCTTCAGGGACTGAACCATCTCTTCCCAATCACTCAGGTCAGGAGCGGGACAGGGTAAGTCAAGACAGGCTAAGGTAACATCAGCGATATGTTCCTTTTCCAAAGCTAGGGGCGCTTCATATAAATATTCGACATCAAGATTCTGCAATACATTCGTGCTGGGAACATTACAGAAGAGAGCGATTTTATCTTTGATACCGGGCTCAAGCGGGAGTTCTGTTCTGCAAACGATGATGTCGGGACGGATACCCATTCCCTGAAGCTCCTTAACACTTGCCTGGGTAGGCTTTGTTTTCATTTCACCGGAGGCTTTCAGATAGGGGATTAAGGTTACATGGATTAAAGCTACGTTATGATCACCGACGTCCTGACGGAACTGACGGATAGCTTCTAAGAAGGGCTGGCTTTCGATGTCACCGACAGTACCGCCAACCTCAATGATTGCGATATGTGTATCGGTGCTTTGATCATTTCTATAAAAACGGCCTTTGATTTCATTGGTAATGTGAGGAATAACCTGAACGGTTCCTCCTCCGAAATCACCGCGTCTTTCCTTGGATAATACTGACCAGTAGATTTTACCGGTAGTAACGTTAGACATTTTATTAAGACTTTCATCGATGAATCTTTCATAATGTCCGAGATCTAGGTCAGTTTCTGCACCATCATCGGTAACGAAAACCTCACCATGCTGTATCGGGTTCATGGTGCCTGGATCAATGTTAATGTATGGGTCAAATTTTTGCATCGTAACATGATAGCCGCGAGCCTTTAGCAGACGTCCCAGGGAAGCAGCAGTAATACCCTTTCCCAAACCTGATACAACACCGCCAGTTACAAATACATATTTAACTGCCATTTCATCTCCTCCTTTTATATAAAGTATATTTACATTATTCATAACAAGTGAATTAACCTGTTAATTCATCTTGTATATCCTAATTTTAACAATAAAAAAAGCCATCAACCCTATCGCATGGTAGGCTTAAGGCAAAAATGCGTATAGATAGCCGGTCGATCCTTTAAGCGGACCTTAAACCTTACCGGCTCCTTTGCTGGTATGGTGTACAATTTCTGCTATAGTATACTACATTTAGTGCGTGAAGTCAATTCCGAGAAAAAATTAATCAAAGTAAATTTAACCAGAAATTAACGGTTTCTTTCCATAATAATTATTTGAGAAATTATTATTCTAATTAATATATTTCGTGTTAATAATCAGAAAGTATGACAGATGTATAGGATAATATCTGCAAGATACATCATAAAATACCAATTATAATTAAATAAGTATAAAGTTAAAACACAATTTAGTCACAGAATTTTAAGAACAATTTTATTGATTTATGGAAAGACTATAGATATAATGAGTTATACGGTCAAATGGAAAATACAGTGAGGTCTGTTTTCTTGCATAGAACAGTCTTTCATTATGTATATAGAACCAGAATGTGCTGTCAAAGACGGCATTTACGTTATAGCCGACAGATAATTCTATGAATAGGAGGATTTCATGGATAACAACAATAAAAACAATAAGAATGGCATGCCGAACAGGATTGCCATTATTGTAATTTTAATTTCTTCATTGCTCGTATGGTATATGCTTTCTATGGCTCAGGAAAAGCTCACGAATGGAACGATGAAAGAGATAACTTACAATGAATTTCTAAATATGCTCAATGAAGGTTCAGTAGACTCGGTCGTTGCAAAATCGGACCAGATTATTATTACTCCAAAAGGGCAGGAAAATAAGACGATTAAGACGACTTATTATACCGGATATTTCTATGATCAGGATCTTGTAAACCGGTTGAAGGATTCCGGTGTTACCTTTAAACAAGAGGTACAAACCTCAAATTATCTGATTTCTATTATTAATATGATATTGCCGATTGTTCTGATTTATGTTGCGATGTGGTTCCTGTTCCGGACCATTTCAAAAAACAGCGGTGGTGTCATGGGCGTTGGAAAGAGCAACGCGAAGGTATATATTGAGAAACAGACCGGTGTTACCTTTAAGGATGTGGCCGGTCAGGAGGAAGCGAAGGAATCCCTTACGGAGATCGTTGATTTCCTTCACAATCCTACAAAATATACCCGGATTGGTGCCAAGCTGCCGAAGGGTGCCTTGCTGGTAGGACCTCCGGGAACCGGTAAAACATTACTTGCGAAAGCGGTAGCCGGTGAAGCGAAGGTACCGTTCTTCTCTTTATCAGGTTCTGATTTTGTGGAAATGTTCGTAGGTGTAGGTGCTTCCAGAGTAAGAGATTTATTCAAGCAGGCACAACAGACAGCTCCTTGTATCATTTTCATCGATGAAATTGATGCTATCGGTAAGAGCCGTGATTCCCATTATGGCGGCGGTAATGACGAGCGTGAGCAGACCTTAAATCAGTTATTATCTAATATGGATGGTTTTGATTCTTCCAAAGGTCTTGTTGTTCTTGGTGCGACCAACAGACCGGAGGTTCTTGACAAAGCATTACTTCGTCCCGGTCGTTTTGACAGACGTATTATCGTAGATAAGCCCGACTTAAAGGGTAGAATTGATATTCTGAAGGTTCATGCAAAGAACGTGTTAATGCATGACTCAGTAGATCTGGAAGCTATTGCAAAAGCTACTTCGGGAGCTGTTGGTTCAGATCTTGCTAACATGATTAATGAAGCAGCAATCTTAGCTGTTAAGCAGGGAAGAACAGTTGTAACCCAGGAAGATTTATTTGAATCAGTAGAAGTTGTTATTGCCGGTAAAGAGAAGAAGGACAGAATTCTCAACAAGGAAGAGAAGAGAATCGTTGCTTACCATGAGGTTGGACATGCACTGGTAACCGCACTGGAGAAGAATGCAGAACCGGTTCAGAAGATTACGATTGTTCCAAGAACCATGGGCTCCCTCGGTTATGTTATGCAGGTTCCTGAGGAAGAAAAATACCTGATGAGCCAGGCAGAAATACTGACCAGGATTGTAACCCTGTACGGCGGACGTGCAGCTGAGAAGTTAGTATTTAGCTCCATCACGACCGGTGCTTCCAATGATATCGAGAAAGCAACTTCGCTTGCGAGAGCAATGGTAACCCAATATGGTATGTCCGAGAAATTTGGTTTGATGGGTTTGGAGTCCATTGAAAACAAATATCTTGACGGTAGAGCCGTACTTAACTGCGGTGACCAGACGGCAGCAGAGATAGATACCGAAGTAATGCAGATTCTGAAGGTTTGCTATGCAAGAGCGGAAGAGCTTCTTGAAGGTAATCGTGAAGTCCTGGATAAGATTGCGGATTACCTGATCAGCAAGGAAACAATCACTGGCGATGAGTTCATGAGAATCTTCAAAGAAATTAAAGGCATTACAGATGAACCGGTAAAAGCGTTAGAAGTGAAGGAAGTTCTGTAAGAAAAGGAAATTCTGTTGGAAGAAGTTCTGTAAGAGTAAGAAGTTCTTTAAGAAAATGAAGCTCTGTTAGTAATGAAGTTCTTTGAATAAAGAAAATCTGTAAAAAAATTCTGTAGAAAAGAAGATCTGTAAAAAGAAGTTCTGCAAGATAGAAGTTCTGCAAGATAGAAGTTCTGCAAGATAGAAATTCTGCAAGATAGAAATTCTGCAAGAAAAGAAGTTCTATAAGAAGAGAAGTCCTGTAATAAAAAGATCTATAAGTATAAGATGCTCTATAAGTAAAAGATCCTGTTGATGGTTCAAAAGGAAAGATTACTACCTGAATAGAATCATAAAGATAATTTATAACAGAATATATAAACAAATAAAGTGCTGCGGGCCTGAGGCCGGCAGCACTTTTATACATCTGAGTCAATGAATATTCCAAAAGAAATTGTATAAATGATTCATTTTACTTTATGAAATATGATTTAAATTAGTTATGAATATGATTCTTATCCATTCATCTTTTAACAATACCCCAAAATTTGTAAATTACATTTAGTAATCCCTCGAATGATTTATCTGCATTAATCGAAAACCTACTCTAGTAGATTCCCAAGCTTAAGTCTGCTGATTGGTATATTAACATCACCGACATGGGCATTACCGAATATACCATGGCAATCGGAACCGCAGGTAATAAGCAGCTTCCTGTCCTCACAGACTTTTAGACAAAGATTTGTGATCTCCTCGGAATGTGTTACATAATAACACTCCACACCATCCAGTCCGTAATCCAGGAACTTAAGCAGTTTAGCTTCAAATAAGGCTAAATCAGTTTCTTTAATTGATACACCAGGATGAGCCAGAATCGCTTTGCCGCCAGCCTTATGGATTGTTTCACATACGGCCTGTATCGTGGGAAAATTAACAACATCATAATAACAGTCATATTTGGGATAAAGAGCGAAGCCCTCTCGCAAGGTATCGGTGATGCCCTTATCCAGCAGATAATGTAAGGCTTTCCAGCCACCCTTTCTTCTGTCATAGGTAAAACTATTGTATTCTTCCACATTGAGGGATGGATAATCCTTTTCCATTTTCTCGATGAGTAAGGAATTCACTGTAAAAAGCATGCTGCGGTTCTGATCAACAAAATCCATAAATTCTTCATTATTGATATCCATTCCATATCCAAGGACATGAAAGTTCAAGCCTTCTTCCAAAGTATTCAGCTCCACACCCGGCAGGTAAGTCACATCCGCATCACGGCACAACTCACCAAGCTCCCGGGAACCGTCTAGCATATCATGATCCGTCAGTGCTATCAATCCAACATTGTTCTGAAGAGCTTCCTCCAGTATTTCCTTCGGTGACATCGTACCATCCGAGTAATAGGAATGAATATGCAAATCAGCCGTTTTTTCAGCCATAAGTTACGCTCCTTTTCTTCAAATGTGAATATTATAATTCTTAAATCGATAAATACCATTTCCTTGTATCAGTTTTCCATCTTCCTGCAGGCTGGCAAAACTTTGATAAATCTGATCAATTAATTCGACAGAAATATTAAGCTTATGATGAGCGGGAAATACTTTGTTAATCGGAAATTCTTTTACTTTACCAACAGATAACATAAACTCATAAGGATCGGTTGATGGATAGAAGGCATCTAAAGTTCCCTCATAAATTAAATCACCGGAGAACAAATATCCCTTATCATTTTCATATAGACACATATGTCCCGGTGAATGGCCGGGTGTATGGATTACTTGAATTATCCTGCCACCAAGATCAATCGTATCATTATCATGTAGTATTAGCGAAGGCTTCCCGTGAAATACCTGATAATTATCAATATTAAAATCCTGTGGAAATTCACAGGGCTCTCTTAATAGATTCTGTTTAACTATCTGCAAGGGTAAAGGAAAATGTACCAGCCATTCCATCTCAGCCTCATGGATTGCAACATCATGAAAATGCTTTAACCCTCCGATATGATCCCAGTGGATATGAGTGGGAATAGCTGTAACAGGTAAATCAGTCAATTCCTTAATAACATTATGTACATTGCTAACACCCAGTCCTGTATCTATCAGAAGTGCCCGTAATTTGCCGATAAGAAGATAACAGTGAGTCTCCTCCCAATGCTGCTTCTCACTGATTGCATACGTATTCTGATCCATCATTTCAATAGTAAACCAATCTCTCATGCTGCAACACACCTTATAGGATTTCGATTTCAACAGTACGCTTAAGAACTTTATACCATATTATACTATAATACGTAAAAAGGCTATCCTAAAATAGCAATACCGTTATTGAATATATAAACGGTAACAGCTTAGGATAGCATACGACGTAACGAATCTAATTTAACATTTGTATTTCTAATCATACTAAGGTAAAATGAAAAAGTATCTGAGAAATTGAAAATATTATAATAAATTGTTGGCATCATTCAATGTTTTATTTGGGGGGGAGATAATACATATGAATAAGAAAAAAGGGGTTCTTAAAAAACTAAAAATAGTTATATTGGCAATTGCAGGTGCAGTCATATTCCTTTGCATTTTGATATATTGCAGTTTTCTTAATGAAATCAATACGATCATGTCAATTAAGAAGGTAAGCAAGGTACCTGTCTACGAGATTCATTATAAGGGCGATTATGCCCTGGATAAATATCTTTCCGTTGGCTCCAAAGACTATTATGAATATGCAGATTTTTAAATACTAATTTATTAAAAGGTATTCCCAAATATTATTACGATCATTTTGAATGCTCTTCCTTTTTTGCAAAAACTCCGGAGGGAGATTATATTTTAGCCAGGAATTTGGATACCGCAAAAACTATTCCATTTATCGTTAGTACGGATTCATCGGATGGGTATAAAACCATTGGCCTGGCAAATCTTCTCAATCTGGGGTGGAGTGAGAAAAATATCATATCAAAATTATCCGCTCTCTCCAGTCCGTACTTTACCTTTGACGGTATGAATGAATATGGAGTAGCAGTAGCCTCTTTATCTGTACCGACGGGCTCCAGCTCCAAGGTGGATGACAGCAGAGTAACTCTGTATGATTTTGCGGTAGAACGTATCACCATTGATAAAGCAAAGACTGTGGAGGAAGCAATTAAGCTGCTGTCTAATTACAATATTAAAATGGAAGCAAATTATCCTACCCAGTATATGATTGCAGATAGGAACGGTAACTGTGCCGTAATCGAATATATTGACGGCGATATGCAGGTGGTAGACAAAACCGGTAGTTATCAGATAGCTACCAACATGCTTCTATACAATAACGAAAACCACATCGGCTACAGCGCGGACAGATACCGGAAATTCGAAATAGCGTTATCCCAAGCCGATGGCACGATAACGGTCGATGATGCCTTGGAGTTGTTAGAAGCGAATACAACGCCGGGTGAGGCACAATGGTCCGTCGTTTATAATCTGACAAAGAAGACAATGTATGCCGAGTTTTATGGTGATTATGAGAATACTTACACATATACGATTAACTAATTGCTAAATTCCGATAAAGCATGAAATTTAGATAGGAGCAAGCTATGTTTGACATTGAAGAGGAATTAAAGAAATTACCGGCCAAGCCTGGTGTATATATCATGCGTAACAATAAGGATGAGATAATCTATGTTGGAAAGGCAATCATCCTTAAGAACAGGGTGAGGCAGTATTTCCAGAATAGCCGCAACCATACAGAGAAAATAAAGCAGATGGTGGAGCACATCGACCATTTTGAATATATTATAACGGATTCGGAGCTGGAGGCTCTGGTTCTGGAATGTAATCTGATCAAAGAGCATATGCCCAAATATAACACGATGCTAAAGGATGATAAAACTTATCCCTACATACGTGTGACGCTAAATGAAGCTTTTCCTAAGGTATCGATGTCGAGGGAGCAGAAAAAGGATAAAGCCAAGTATTTCGGGCCATATACCAGTGTTACTGCTGTCAAGGATACCTTGGAGCTGCTCCGTAAAATATATAAGATCAGAACCTGCATCCGTATCCTTCCGAAGGATATCGGGAAGGAACGCCCCTGTCTGTATTATCATATGGGACAGTGCGATGCACCCTGTCAGGGGTACATCTCCAAGGATGAATATAAGGCCAATATCGATGAAGTAATTGAATTTCTGAATGGTAATTATGCCAGGGTTGCGAAAATGCTGGAAGAGAAGATGGCAGCAGCGTCAGAGGCTCTGGAATTCGAAAAGGCGGCTCAGTATAGGGACTTACTGGGGTATGTGAAGCAGATTGCCAGCAGACAGAAGATAACGAATACCGATCAGGTAGACCGTGATATCATTGCCTTTGCAAGAGATAAGGATGAAGCCGTGGTTCAAACCTTCTTTATCCGCAGCGGTAAGCTGATTGGAAGAGACCATTTCCATCTGAGCGGTGTACAGGATGTGGATGATGGTGAGGTTATGGCAAGCTTTCTGAAGCAGTTCTATGCCGGAACCCCCTATATTCCGAAAGAAATATTCCTGGGCACTAGGACAGAGGACGAAGAACTGATTACCGAGTGGCTTACTGCCAAACGCGGTCAAAAGGTATACCTGAAGGTTCCCCAGAAAGGGGACAAGGAGAAGCTGGTTGAGCTGGCGAGAAAGAACGCAGAACAGGTATTAAAACAGGATCTGGAGCAGATTAAGCGGGAGGAAGCAAGGACCACCGGAGCGCTAAAGGAACTGGCGGAGTATCTGGATCTGCCCATGGTAGACCGGATCGAATCCTTCGATATTTCAAATACAGCGGGATTTGAATCCGTAGGCTCCATGGTCGTTTATGAGAAAGGCAAGCCGAAGAAAGCGGATTATCGTAAATTTAAAATCAGAACCATTCAGGGACCAGACGATTATGCTTCCATGTATGAGGTATTGACCAGACGGTTTACCCATGGTCAAAGGGAGTTGGAGCAAAGAAGAGAGAAGAACCTTGATGAATCTCTTGGCAGCTTCACCAGATACCCTGACTTAATTCTCATGGATGGTGGAAAAGGACAAGTCGGAATCGCTTTACGGGTATTGTCAGAGTTAAAGCTGAATATCGCCGTATGCGGTATGGTAAAGGATGATAATCATCGAACCAGAGGATTATATTATAATAATGAAGAGCTTCCGATTGATAAGAGCAGTGAATTATTCCGGCTTATCACAAGAATACAGGATGAAACACACCGTTTTGCGATAGAATATCACCGAAGCTTACGACAGAAGAACCAGGTTCATTCCATTCTTGACGATATCAGTGGTATCGGGCCGACACGAAGAAGGGCATTGATGAAGTACTTCCAGTCGCTGGAGGCAATTCAGGCTGCAGAGGTTGAGGAAATCATGAAGGTTCCTGCAATGAACCGACAGGCAGCAGAAGAGGTTTATACATTTTTTCATAAGCCGTCGGTACAATAAGCATTTACAGTTGGTAAAAAGATGTGATAGAATGAAACAAATATAAGCCGGTGTGTTATTGGTAAATGATGGACACAGTCGGACTTAATAGAAACGAGCAGATTACTTGCATGCAAGACCATGCAAAAGGAGGACATGATGTATACAGTTGAACTGGTACGTTTGATTGAAAAAATGAATTTGGAGAATTGCACTCCGGACATCGATATTAAGAGTATTAAGATTTCCCAGCCTGATGTGAACAGACCTGCATTGCAGCTGGCAGGCTTCTTTGATCATTTTGATTCAGAGCGTGTTCAGGTAATTGGACATGTAGAGATGGCATATATGCAGCAGATGGATAAGGAAGAGAGATCTAAGATCATTTCCAGACTGATGGATTGTCATGTTCCTTGTATTGTCTTCAGCAGAAACCTGGAAGTACACGAGAAGTTCATCAAGATTGCAACCGAGAAGGGCGTTCCCATTCTCAGAACCGCAAAGACGACCTCTTCCTTCATGGCAGAAGTGATCCGCTGGCTGAATGTTGAGCTGGCGCCCAGAATTACCATCCACGGCGGGCTTGTCGATGTATACGGCGAAGGAATCCTGATCATGGGAGAAAGCGGCATTGGTAAGAGCGAGGCAGCTCTGGAGCTGATTAAGCGCGGACACCGCCTTGTTGCGGATGATGTGGTAGAGATTAAAAAAGTAAGCGATGATACACTGATCGGCACCTCACCGGATATCACAAGACATTTTATCGAGCTTCGTGGTATCGGTATAGTCGATGTCAAGACACTGTTCGGCGTGGAAAGTGTTAAGAATACACAGTCTATTGACCTGGTAATAAAATTGGAAGAATGGAATAGGGATAAGCTGTATGACCGTCTCGGCCTTGAGGAAACTTATATCGAATTCCTCGGCAATAAGGTGCCCTGCCATTCCATCCCGATCCGTCCGGGTCGAAATCTTGCGATTATCTGTGAATCTGCAGCAGTTAACTATCGTCAGAAGAAGATGGGTTATAATGCGGCGCAGGAGCTTTATAACCGTGTTACGAATAACTTAAAAAAGGGTGACAACTAGTACAACGTCTGTAAATACCTATGCATATTTTCTAGACTGAACTATGCACAGGTATTTAACAAACGTTGTACTAGCATCCTGTCCCAAAGTGGCATGATACTGTATTGTCATAATTAATGTATAAAAAATATTAGATAATAAATAAAGAGAGGCATTTTACATGGAAAAGGTTTGTTTTGGAATTGATATCGGTGGAACAGCTGTTAAGGCAGGTTTATTTAACACGAAGGGAACACTTTTAAACAATTGGGATTTTACGACCAGAAAGACAGGAAACGGCAAGGACATCCTGAAAGATGTCGTTGATTTTATCAACGGGAAAATGAAGGAATTAAAAATCGAGCAGGATGATGTTCTTGGTATTGGTATCGGTATTCCCGGCCCAGTAAGAGATAACGGAGACGTACTCGAGCTTGCTAATCTTGGTATGGGATATTTTAATATAGAAGAGGAAATGAAAAGTCTGACCAGCCTTAAGGTTAAAGCCGGTAACGATGCCAATGTTGCAGCACTCGGCGAATACTGGATGGGCGGCGGAAAAGGCTATCGTAATATGGTTCTTGCAACCCTTGGAACCGGCGTTGGCGGCGGTATCGTATTAAACGGTACACTTCTTGCCGGAAGCAACGGTGCCGGTGGGGAGATCGGCCATATCTTTGTAAATGAGGAAGAATCAAGCACCTGCGGCTGCGGTAAGAGAGGCTGTCTGGAGCAATATGCTTCCGCCACCGGTATTGTAAGAGTTGCAAAGAGAATTTTAGATGTAACTGATGAATATTCCTCCATGCGTTCCTATGGAGATTTAAGTGCCAAGGCGGTATTTGACTGTGCAAAGGCAGGGGATAAGCTTGCGCTGGAGGCAGTTGAGAAGGCTTGCTATTATCTTGGCGTAGCAATGGCACATATTGCTCAGGTTATTGACCCCGAAGTGTTTGTCATCGGCGGAGGAGTATCCAAAGCCGGGGAAATCATTACAGAGACAACAAAGAAATATTATAATGAGCATGTTATGCCGGCATTAAAGAATAAAGAATTCAAATTAGCGACCCTTGGTAATGATGCCGGTATCTATGGAGCTGCAAAGCTCATTTTAGCATAATCAATAGGAAACTGATAACGCTTCCTATCATAAGATATAAGAGAAGTAGTTATAGGAGGCTGGAATTGGAAGATCAATTTTATCAGAAATTAAATCAAATTCTGCCATCAGAGCAGATCACACAGAAAGAACTCATGGAAAATCACACCTCACTGCATATTGGCGGGGCGGCAGATTATTTTGTTACCCCAAAGACCAGTGATGAATTGCATTCCGTCATTCTTTTATGTAAAAATGAAAATATGCCTTATTACATCATAGGCAATGGCAGCAATCTGCTGGTATCCGATCAAGGCTATCGTGGGATGATCATAAGGCTTGGTGAGAATTTCTCATCAGTCTGGGTAAAGGATGACGGAAAAATAGCCGCACAGGCAGGAATTCTGTTAGCGAAGCTGGCAAGCGTAGCAGCAGACCATAGCCTGACTGGCTTCGAATTTGCCTCTGGAATACCGGGAACCTTCGGCGGTGCTGTCACGATGAACGCCGGTGCCTATGACGGGGAGATGAAGCATTGCCTGACCGGAGCCAGAGTAATGGATGAAAAGGGCAACATATTGGAGCTTAGCTTGGAGGACTTAAAGCTTGGTTATCGGACCAGTATCCTGCAGACGAAGAATTACGTCCTGTTAGAAGCGGATATTCAGCTTTCGAAGGGCGACGAGCAGAAAATACGTGAGAAAATGAATGATTTAAACAGACAAAGGCGTGAAAAGCAGCCTCTGAACCAATACAGCGCTGGCAGTACCTTTAAGAGACCTCAGGGATACTTTGCTGGTAAGCTGATCAATGATGCAGGACTCCGTGGTTATCAGGTAGGCCGGGCGGCGGTATCGGAGAAGCATTGCGGCTTTGTCATTAATAAAGATCATGCTACTGCGAAGGAATTCTTAACCGTTATTGAGGATGTCAGCCGTATCGTGAATGAAAAGTTTGGAGTAAAGCTGGAACCAGAGGTTAAATTTCTGGGTGACTTTTAATGCAAATTAATTATTATTACTATCCTGATAATAGGATGCGATAAGTGGGTATCGTGGAGGTTTTGTCATGAGATTTGTCATTGTCACAGGTATGTCAGGGGCCGGTAAAAGCTCCGTATTAAAGATGCTGGAGGATGCAGGATATTTCTGCGTGGATAACCTGCCCATCCAGCTGGTTAAGAAATTTGCTCGATTGATCATGCAGGGTAACCAGGCCAAAGTGGCATTGGGAATCGATATCCGAAGTGGACAAGCCTTGAAGGAAATGGATACGGTGCTTCAGGATTTTAACCGCTCCAATGTTTCTTACGAGATATTATTTTTGGACTGTTCCCTTGAGGTATTGGTAAAACGCTATAAAGAAACAAGAAGAAATCATCCGCTGTCCGGAATGGGACGAGTGGAAAAAGGCATCGCATTGGAGCGGGAGAGACTGGAGTTCCTTCGTAAAAGAGCAGATGTCATTATCGATACAAGCCATCTGCTGATCCGTGAGCTTAAAACCCAGATCAATAAAATATATCTGAACGATGAGAAATTCAGCAACTTCTATATAACAATACTCTCCTTTGGTTTTAAATATGGTATTCCGGGAGATTCCGACCTGGTATTTGATGTACGTTTCTTGCCAAATCCCTATTATATCCCGGAATTAAAGAAACTGACCGGGAATGATCAGCCGGTGAGCCAGTATGTTATGGCTTCACCGATTGCTGTTGATTTCCTTAATAAGCTGGAGGAAATGCTTCTCTTTCTAATACCGAATTATATTGCGGAAGGTAAGAACCAGCTGGTCATCAGCATCGGATGTACCGGAGGTAAGCACCGTTCCGTTACTTTGGTTAATGAACTGGCAAAGAGATTAAATCATACGGAATATGGATTAAAAGTGGAACATAGAGATATTGAGAAAGATAGTAGTCTTGCATAATATGATACACTAATATCATATTAGTAATATAGCCTTGCTTTTACAGAAGGTGATGCTATTTCAAGGCTTACTCATAATATAGTTAATTCAGAGGTATCTAAAAAGCTTTCATAGCTAAGGAGGCCTATATGTCATTTTCAAAAGAAGTGAAAGAAGAGCTTTCCCATCAGCTAAGCAGTGCAAGACATTGCCGACTGGCAGAGCTGGCAGCGATTCTTTCCTACGAAGGGCGAATCATTGGCTCGGATTCAAACTATCATTTAAAATTGCAGACAGAAAATCTGGTTGTTGCAAGAAAGTACTTTACATTAATCCGAAAAACATTTAATATAAATATTGATGTTTCTGTCAAAACTAATATTAATGCAAAAGACAATCGTATGTATATCATAATCATACGTGATCCGGAAGAAGTTAAATTGATATTACAGGCAACAAAGCTACCGTTCGATAAGACTTTCTTTGGGGAGAAAGTACAACAAGGAGAAGCTTCCGATAAACTTATTAGTACAGAGATGGGAACTGCTGATCCGGTAATAACACAGAATGCGTGCTGTAAAAGGGCATTTATCAGAGGTGCGTATCTTTCTTCAGGCTCCATGAGCAATCCCAAGAAAGCGTATCATTTGGAAATCGTCGTTTCTAATATGGAAAAGGCCATACAGCTCAGAGATATGATACAGACCTTTTCAGTAGATGCTAAGATAGTAATGCGTAAGAAAAATTACGTGGTTTATATTAAAGAAGGCTCTCAGATTGTGGATCTTCTAAACGTCATGGAGGCTCATGTAGCCTTAATGGATCTGGAAAATGTGAGAATACTTAAGGAAATGCGCAATTCAATAAACCGACAGGTGAATTGTGAGGCTGCAAACATCAGTAAGACGGTGGCCGCTGCATCGAAACAAATCGATGATATCATCTATATCAGAGATAACGTGGGGTTAGGCGATCTGGCGGACGGTTTGGAGGACATTGCAAGACTTCGGATTGATTATCCGGAGGCCTCCTTAAAGGAGTTGGGTGCAATGCTGCTGCCACCCATCGGGAAATCCGGTGTTAACCATAGATTACGAAAATTAAGTATGATAGCAGATCAATTGCGGGAGCATAAGGAGGAAAATAGTCATGATAACGAAGCAAATTGTAATTAACATCCCTAATGGTTTAGAAGCAAGACCGGTTGCATTGCTTGTTCAGGTAGCAAGTCAGTACGAATGCAGTATTCATGTATCCACTACGGATAAGCGCGTCAATGCGAAAAGTATTATGGGCATGATGAGCATGGGTATTTCAGCCGGAGAAACTGTAACAGTAACTGCCGACGGCCCAGATGAAGTGGCTGCAGTTGAGAATATTGAGAAGTATTTGAGCAGTAAGTAAGATTTCTATATCATTGAAGATGATAATTATGACAACCAGGGACACAGTGAGAGCTGTGTCCTTTCTATATACCGTAAAAGGAATGAATAAGCTTCCTAATCGACTTGGTTGTAAAAAAATGGTATATTTAGTTATAGTATATTGCGTTTAATAAGGAAAGGAGATATAGAAATGGGAAGTAAATATGCAAGTATTCATATTAATGAGAATGACCAGGAAACTGTTCTTACCATTCTGGTAAAAGCTATTCAAACAGTGAAGAGGAACAAGAAAATATAATTCAGATATTACCTAAATTGTCCACACATTTTACAGAAAAGTTAATGCAAATTAACATTAAGTACCATATAAATTAATAATTTTGTAAGGAACTTCAATTCTTTTTATGATATAATAATCCAGTACATAACAATACTTATAAGAAAGATACGTAATTATAGCTTGTTTTCAGGAAAAAGGGCGTTTTGTGTGTTTTCACACTGCTCCGATAGAATGGAGAATTATATGACGGAAAACAAACATCATCATAAAAAGAAAAGCAAGAAAATATTTGCCATTGTCTTGGTTGAATTATTAATCATTGCGCTCCTGATCGGAGCGTACCGCTTATATATCCTGTGGCAGGACAATCAGGATCAAATTAAAGAAGTGATACATATTGATGGCAATGAGCTGACTCAGGAACAAAAGGCAGCCCAGGATGAGCAGGATCGGCTGAAGAAGGAAATGCAGGAGTGCCAGGATCTGATTGCCAAAGCGGATCAGATGACGCTGGGCTATGATTATGACGGAGCCATCGAATTACTTAAGAGTTATAAAGGAGCGGAAGGAGGTTATGAGGTATATACCCCCTTAGCGAATGAAGTAGACCGACTGGAGAAGGAAAAGGAAGCCCTGCCCCTCTACGGTGGTGTCTATAATTCCGTTTATGAAATTAATCATCTGTTCTTTCATACCTTAATTGCTGACACTTCCCTAGCATTTGACGGAGATTACGATTCCAAGGGCTATAACAAGTATATGACCACTATATCGGAATTTGAGAAGCTTCTTCAATCCTTATATGATCAGGGTTATGTATTAATCCGGATGTCGGATATCGCTAAGAAGGTCACTTTAGATGACGGAACAACCAAATATGTTCCGAATGAATTCTATCTGAGGGAAGGCAAGAAGCCCATCATCATTTCAGAGGATGACGTTGCATATTATGATTATATGAAGGGAGACGGCTTCGCCTCAAGAATTGTCATCGGAGATGACGGTAAGCCCACCTGTGAAATGGCTCTGAAGGATGGCAAGACAACAACGGGACCTTTTGATGTTGTGCCAATACTCGATGATTTTGTCAAGAAGCACCCGGATTTCTCTTATAAAGGTGCGAAGGGCCTGTTAACCCTGACTGGCTATGAAGGAATCCTCGGATACCGGACCAATGATACTACCTCGCCGGCCTATGAAGCAGATGTGGAAGCTGTGAAGAAAGTGGTGGAGGTACTGAAGACCGACGGGTGGGATTTTGGATGTCACAGTTGGGGACATAAGGATATGCAGACGGAGTCCCTGGATTTATTAAAATGGGATACCAACCGCTGGCTGAAGGAAGTCGGCCCTCTGGTCGGACCGACGGATATCTATGTATTTCCTTTTGGTTATGACATAGAGACGACCTCCGGCACCTACAGCAGTGATAAGTATAAATTTTTAAAGGAAAGTGGTTTTGATATCTTCCTTGGTGTATACAAGGAACCTTGGATGCACATTAAGAAGGACTATGTTAGAATGACGAGAAGGCCGGTGGACGGTCAGGCAATGTTAGAATTTCCGGATCGGCTTAAGGACCTGTTCAATGTTGATGATATCAAGGATCCCAGACGACCGGCGAAAAACTGGTAAGCAATGAGGCTGCTGCACATTCACAATGCACCAGCCTTTTTCATTTGACAACTTCTGTGGCCTGACTTAGAATGATTATTATAAGTTTGTCGAAACAGACATAATCATTTGGAGGGGAGAACATGAATTTTACACATCTGCATGTACATACAGAATACAGTTTATTGGACGGTTCCGGTAAGATTAAGGAAATGGTTCTCCAGGCCAAGGCGCTGGGGATGGACAGTCTTGCAATTACCGATCACGGTGTAATGTATGGTGTTATAGATTTTTATAAGGCGTGCCTGGCAGAGGGAATTAAGCCGATCATCGGTTGTGAGGTGTATGTGGCTCCGAACTCCAGATTTGACCGGGAGCTGGGAACTTCTGAGGAGCGTTACCACCACCTGGTTCTTCTTGCTGAGAATAATGTGGGTTATCAGAATTTAATTAAGATTGTATCAAGAGGCTTTACGGAAGGCTTCTATTATAAACCAAGAATTGACTATGAGATACTGGAGCAGTTCCATGAAGGTATTATTGCCCTCAGTGCCTGCCTGGCAGGAGAGGTGGCGAATAATCTTCTGAAAGGCTTCTATGCTGAGGCTAAGAATGCTGCATTGAAGCTGCAGAGTATCTTCGGAGAGAATAATTTCTTCTTAGAGCTTCAGGATCACGGAATGCAGGAACAGAAGACGGTGAATCAGGGGATGCTGCGCCTTTCCCAGGATACCGGTATCAAGCTGGTAGCAACCAACGATATTCATTACACCTACGCAGAGGACGTTGATCCCCATGATATCCTTCTGTGCATCCAGACCCAGAAGAAGGTTTCCGATGAGAACCGTATGCGTTATGAGGGCGGCCAGTATTATATGAAATCTCCGGAGGAAATGTATGCCCTGTTACCCTATGCGAAGGAAGCAGTAGCGAATACCCATGATATCGCAAAAAGATGTGATGTTACCATCACCTTTGGTGAATATAAATTACCGGTATATCCCGTGCCGGAGGGCTATACAGCCTTTGATTATTTGAAGAGATTATGCCAGGAAGGTCTCCATAAGAGATATCAACCTGTCCCGGATGAGTTGTGGGAGCGTCTGGATTATGAGCTTGATACTATCAGCAGTATGGGTTTTGTGGATTATTTCCTAATTACCTGGGACTTTATCAAATACGCCAAGGATAACAGCATCATGGTTGGCCCCGGTCGAGGCAGCGCAGCGGGCTCCATCGTTTCCTATGCCCTGGAGATTACGGATATTGATCCAATCAAATACAACCTGCTGTTTGAACGTTTCCTGAACCCGGAACGTGTCTCCATGCCCGATATCGATATTGACTTCTGCTTCGAGCGCCGGCAGGAGGTAATCGATTATGTAACACGCAAATACGGTAAAGAAAAGGTAGTGCAGATTGTTACCTTCGGAACGATGGCTGCCAGAGGGGTTATCCGTGATGTGGGAAGAGCGCTGGATTTATCCTATGCTCAGGTGGATACCATTGCGAAGATGATTCCAACAGAGCTTGGTATTACAATAGAGAAGGCAATGAATGCCAATAAGGAGCTGAGCCAGTTATATGAAAGCAGCCCGGATGTGAAATATCTGATAGATATGTCCAAGAGGCTGGAAGGCTTACCTCGCCATACCTCCATGCATGCTGCCGGTGTTGTTATCGGTAAGGCAAGCATTGACGAATACGTACCTTTATCCCGTTCCTCCGATGATTCTATTACGACACAGTTTACCATGACGACCTTAGAGGAACTGGGACTTCTAAAAATGGACTTCTTAGGACTTCGTACCCTTACGGTTATTCAGAATGCGGAAGCTTTAGTGAATAAAAACCGTAGGGATGGCAATAAATTTGATATTAATAAGATTGATTTTTCCGATGAGAAGGTATACGACCTGATCTCCTCCGCGAAGACCGAGGGTGTATTCCAGCTGGAAAGTGCGGGAATGAAGAGCTTTATGAAGGAATTAAAGCCCCGCAACCTGGAGGATATCATCGCCGGTATCTCCTTATACCGTCCCGGTCCGATGGACTTTATTCCAAAGTATGTGAAGGGTAAGAACGAATCCGGCCATATTGCCTATGAATGTCCTCAGCTGGAACCGATTCTTTCACCAACCTACGGCTGTATCGTATATCAGGAGCAGGTTATGCAGATCGTTCGGGAGCTGGCGGGTTACAGCTACGGACGAAGCGACCTGGTACGCCGAGCAATGTCCAAGAAAAAGGAATCCGTGATGATCAAGGAGCGGAAGAACTTCGTCTATGGTAATCCTGAGGAGGGTATTCCCGGCTGTATCAGCAATGGAGTTCCGGAAGCTGTGGCTAATCACATTTATGACGAAATGATGGACTTTGCGAAATATGCCTTTAATAAATCCCATGCAGCAGCTTATGCTGTTGTATCCTATGAGACAGCATTTTTAAAATGTTATTATCCCGTAGAATTCATGGCAGCGTTAATGACCTCCGTTATAGAAAATCCGGGAAAGGTATCCGAATATATCTATACCTGCAGACAGATGAATATAGAGATTCTGCCTCCGGATATCAATGAAGGAGACGCCGTATTTACCGTATCAAACAGTGCAATCCGGTATGCCCTGGCAGCGATTAAGGGTATCGGAAAACCGGTAATTGAAGCGATTGTGGCGGAACGTGAGCTGAACGGACCGTTTACCAATATCAAAGATTTTGCAGCCAGATTGTCCGGCAAGGAAGTGAATAAGCGGACAATTGAAAGCTTTATTAAGGCTGGAGTATTCAGCAGTCTGCATTCCAACCGCAGGCAATTGATGCTTAGTTACGTACAGATTCTTGACAGCATTGCAGCTGACAAGAAGAAATCCTTGACCGGGCAGATGACCCTGTTTGATTTTGCCGCTGAAGAGGAAAAACAGGATTATGAGATCACGATGCCGGAGGTAAGTGAATATAGTAAGGATCAATTGCTTGCTTTTGAGAAGGAGGTCCTTGGCATCTATGTCAGCGGTCACCCGTTGGAGTCTTATGAGAACCGCATCAAGAAGAATGTCACAGCGAATTCCAACGATTTTGCCATTGATGAAGAAACCGACACGCCGAAAGTAGAAGATGGAAGAACAGAGGTAATCGGTGGAATGGTGACAGCCAAGACAATCAAAACCACAAGAAATAACAGCATGATGGCTTTTATTACTCTGGAGGATTTATTCGGAGTAGTGGAGGTAATCATATTCCCGAAGGATTACGAGAAGTTCAAGGCAATGCTGGAGCTGGATCAGAAGATTTTCGTACGCGGTAAGGTGTCCGTGGAGGAAGAGAAACCGGCCAAATTGATTTGCCAGGACATCATCCCCTTTGACAGTATACCTCAGGAACTGTGGATAAAATATCCAAATCTGGAGGCGTTTCAAAAAGACGAGCAATCCTTGTATCAGCTTCTGGATGAATTTGATGGTAATGATACCGTAATTATATTCTGTGAAGATGAGAAATGTATGAAAAAACTTCCAAAAAGCAGGGGTGTTAAGGCAGAAAAAGAGCTAATTCAACGGCTTGCGACAAAATATTCACAGGAAAATATACGAATTACAGAAAAGAGTATTGAAAATCTAGGCAAAAAGGGTTAGAATACACTCATTATTGAGTTATAATATTTATTCATAGAACTCGAGAGGAAACATACATGCTTTTTAGGGAATTCGAGTCGGTCAGCGTCAAGACGCGTTTGCAGGTTTTGTGGTGCTTAAGTGCATAAACGCGCTGATTCGTTGGAATCAGAATGACAGAATAGTCATAGTTGTTTAATTAATTCGGAGGTTATTAATAATGGGAAATGTTAAAACAATCGGTGTACTGACAAGTGGTGGAGATGCGCCGGGAATGAATGCCGCAATCAGAGCAGTCGTTAGAACTGCATTAGCAGCAGGACTTAAAGTAAAAGGTATCATGAGAGGATTTCAGGGTCTGCTAGATGAAGACATTATAGAAATGGATTCAAGAAGCGTATCCGATATAATTCAAAGAGGCGGTACAATTCTTTATACAGCTCGCTGTCTTGAAATGCTTAAGCCTGAGGTACAGGACATAGCAGCTGATATCTGCAGAAAGCATGAGATTGACGGTTTAGTAGTAATCGGCGGTGACGGATCCTTCAAGGGTGCACAGGTACTTGCAAGAAGAGGCATTAATGCAGTTGGTATTCCTGGCACAATCGACTTAGATATTGCCTGTACCGATTATACCATCGGTTTTGATACAGCAGTGAACACTGCAATGGAGACCATCGATAAGGTAAGAGATACCTCAACCTCACACGAGAGATGCAGCATCATTGAGGTTATGGGTAGAAATGCCGGATACATCGCTTTATGGAGCGGTATTGCTAACGGTGCGGAAGAAATTCTCATTTCTGAACGTTATGACTATGATGAGCAGAGAATTATCAACAATATTATCGAGAAGCGTAAAAAAGGCAAGAAGCATTATATCATCGTAAATGCAGAAGGCGTTGGCGATTCCAACGGTATGGCTAAGAGAATAGAAGCAGCTACCGGAATGGAAACCAGGGCAACTATCATCGGTCATGCACAGAGAGGCGGAAGCCCCACTACCAGAGATCGTGTTTACGCTTCCATGATGGGTGCGAAAGCAGTTGATTTATTAGTAGCAGGCCAGAGCAAGCGCATCGTTGCTTACAAGGATGGCCAGTTCGTTGACTTTGATATCGAAGAAGGATTGGCAATGAAGAAGGATGTAGATCAGTACATGTACGAATTATCCATGCGTCTTTCCAAATAATTGACTTAGCAACCGAATTCATAGATTAACATTCATAGAATAAAATGATATAAGCCGGGTTATCGTTGGAGTCAAGTTCCGATGATGTCCGGTTTTTTCATATCAATTCAATTAATCTCCTGGGTACATCCCCATAAGATTTGCATTGAGGAGTAGCTTTTGCCTGAATTACAACTACCAGATTCTTCTCAGGAATAACGCTAATTTCTTGCCCGCCATAACCACGGCATCCATAGCCGCCGGGGAATAGCCACCAAAGAAAACCATAGCTTTCATTACCTTTGGAGGGAGAAATAGCTTGCCTGATATAATTTTCTGAAAGTATCCGATTGCCTTGATGACAGCCGAGATTCAGGAATAAATGTCCCAGCTTGGCCAAATCTCTTGCTGACAGGTTGGAGTTATCCTCCATGCCATCGATAATGGTATAATCAATTCCGCAGGAACTCCTTCCCCATATGCCACTTTGTATCTCCAGAGGCTGATAAAGGTATTTTCTGCAAAGCTCATAAGTACTGATTCCGGAAGCTTTCTCAAGCAGGGAGGATAAAAGCATAACATCCCATTCTTTATAGACA
>DATMUM010000032.1:0-20273 GCA_035564175.1 Mobilitalea sp. | reverse complement strand
GTTGGAGCCAATCCGGCAGTTGGGAAAGGAGCCGGTAATGCTTGGTGTTGCGGAAGGATTTATGGTGCAGATGAGATTGGCATGTATCGCAGGTATCATTCTGGCAAGTCCTATCGTATTATGGCAGGTTGTTGCATTTATCCTTCCCGCATTTTATGAAAATGAAAAAAAAGCTTTTAGCATCTACTTTTTTTCCTCTGTTATTTTATTTATCGGAGGCGTATTATTCAGCTATTTTTATGTCCTGAAGCTCGGACTTCGAACATTCCTGTTCGATTATTCGGAGGGACTTTCCGTAATGATTTCCGCCGGCAGATATTTGTCATTCTTAGAAACTTTTTTAATTCCCTTTGGTCTGATTTTTCAAATACCGCTTATCGCATGTCTTTTAAGCAGCATAGGTTTTTTGAATCCGGACAGGCTGAAACGGAAAAGGCGTTACGCCATTTTAATCATTTTGATTATTGCCGCATTTCTTACACCCCCCGACGTTCTTTCACAGCTTATGTTAACTCTGCCAATGGTTGCACTTTATGAGGTTAGTATATTGCTTTCCGGGATAATTGTAAAGAAAAAGAAGGCAAAGCTAAGAGCCCGGCAGGATGCGGAATATCAGCTGGCGAAAAGTATTTACCCATTGAAGTGAAATCAGAGATTCAATTTCGGAGGTAGTGTAGTATGAGGTATAAACCGGTGTATTTTGCCAGATATGTCTTGCAGGTCATATCACTTGCCCTTTTTCTTTTCCTTTTTACGTATTTAATTTACCCGCTGGAATGGCAGGCTTCCATACTGCAATGGTTTTCACGGCTCGATCCGTGGGGCTTACTCAGCCGGCTGCGTTGGCAGCATACGATTCCAGTCTGGGTATGGCTTCCCGGATTGACAGTTATTGCAACGTTATTATTCGGAAGGGTATTTTGCGGCTGGCTTTGTCCGTTTGGAGCTTTGATGATGCTGGTCGATAAAATCAGCAGGATACTGTTTAAGAATAAGTCATTCAAAAAGATGGCGGAATTTAGAACAAGGGCTGTAAAAAGACTGCTGCCGATAAGGTATTTCTGGCTTTTATTTCTGGTTATTACATATGCATTGGGAGTGAATATTGTTGCCCCTTTGACCCCGTTTGCGTTGTTCAGCCATGAAATTGTCAGGATATTTCAGAGGTCAGTTCCGTGGCTGCTTATTGCAATTGTGATAATGACTATATTTTTTTCCAGACTCTGGTGCAGTGTTTTTTGCCCGACAGGGGTGCTGCTTTCCTTCATTGGAAGACTGCGTCTCTTTCGTTATCAGACAACCGGAGGTTGTATTCATTGCAAAAAGTGCGGATATTCCTGCCCGGTTGGCGCGGAGCCTGACAGGACAGGAGTTGCAGGTGAGGGATGCCTGACCTGCGGTGAATGCCAGGCGGTTTGTCCGACAAAGGCAGTCGGCTTTCGGAAGGAACCGGTATTATCCGCGGGTCAGGGTCCGGAGGACAGGAATGACCAGGGAAAAAACAGCAAGGGAAAAAATGTTATTACGCGCCGCCAGTTCCTTGAGCTTGCAGGGGTATTTGTGATTGGGCTTGCAGCATCATTTTGGCACAGAACCGTCCGTATAACAAAAAAAGTATTAAGACCTCCCGGAGCGCTTGAGGAAACAAAGTTCAGAGCGGTCTGCAATCGGTGCGGACGGTGCATCCAGGTATGCCCGAACAATGCCTTGCGGCCGATGGCGATTTCGGAAGGCATCGACTCCTTTGAAACTCCTTATATCATTGCGCGTGAGGCGAACTGCAGCTTATGCCTGTCCTGCCAGGAGGTATGCCCAACCGGAGCGGTCGCAAAGGTACCGGTAGAACAGGTTAAGATGGGTCTGGCTTCGATTGATAAATCAACCTGTCTGGCCTGGAGCCAGGACAAATTCTGTTTTATCTGCGGAGAGCAATGCCTGCGTGTCGCAATCAGCATCGATGAATTAAACAGACCCACGGTACAGCCCAATATCTGTGCCGGCTGCGGTACTTGTGAAAGAAACTGTCCGGTAGCAAGCCCGGCGATTCGTGTGACTCCAAGATAGAATCAAAAGGAATATTTCAAAAAGCTCTGAAAGGCCATATGGACAAAGCTTATCAGACAATTATTTGATTTTATAATTTGAGGGAGGAAAGAATGAAAAAGAAGGAAAGGCTAAAAACTTTTTGTATCATCGTATGTATATTAATTTGCCTGGCTCAGCTTACCAGTGCTCAGGCTGCTCCGAAAGTAAGACTGAATAAGGCATCCGCCACTGTAGAGGTAGGCCATACAATAACACTGCAGGTTATGAATTCAAATAATAGTGTGAGTTGGTCCAGTAAAAACAAAAGCATTGCTACCGTATCCGGTAAGGGGCGGGTCAAAGGGATAAAGGCCGGAAAAACGACTGTTTCCGCTAAGGTCGGAAGCAAAACGTTAACCTGTAAAATAACTGTTAAAAATTCCGCTGCTGTTTCGGACAAAGGAGCTTCAGTTACACCCGCACCTTACCAGAACAGTGCTTCAACTGTTTATATGACTACGGATATTTCGTCATCCGGGATGATGAAAATATATGAGGCTCTCGGAAAAGTTCCAAAGGGCAATGTGGCAGTTAAGCTTTCGACGGGAGAAGCCGGGGATACTTATTATCTTTCGCCGGATTTAATAAAGGAGCTGGTTCAGACAGTAAACGGAACTATCGTGGAATGTAATACGGCATATGGCGGCAGTCGCTCCAATACTGCCATGCATATGCAGGTAGCGGAAGACCATGGGTTTACAAAAATAGCGGATGTCGATATTATGGATGCAGAAGGTTCTATGAGCATTCCGGTTACAGGTGGTGAGCATCTGAAGGAGGACCTTGTAGGCGCACACCTTGCCGATTATGATTTTGTTGTTGTGCTTTCTCATTTCAAAGGTCATGCAATGGCCGGATTTGGCGGAGCCCTTAAAAATATTTCCATAGGTATAGGCTCTTCGGAAGGGAAAAGCCTGATTCACAGTGCCGGCACGGCAAGAACCGGCATAGGAATGGGTACAAATCAGGATGATTTTCTGGAATCTATGGCAGAAGCTGCAAAAGCAGTTTCAGACTACGAAAATGGTAATATGCTTTATATCAATGTGATGAATAATCTCTCTGTGGACTGCGACTGTGACAGCAGCCCGGCCGCACCGACCATGGCAGATATCGGTATCCTGGCATCGCTTGATCCGGTGGCACTGGACCAGGCATGTGTTGATTTGGTTAATGCCGCGCCGGACGGAGCAGATCTGGTCGAGCGTATGGAATCAAGAAATGGTCCGCATATCTTGGATTATGCAGCTCAGATTGGCCTTGGCAGTCAGAAATATAAATTGGTAAGCATTGATGATTGATATTTTACACAGGGAATTTGTATATTTATGGTACTATTTTTCGGTTCAAATAGAACAGATTTTCAAATACTGGGCATTGGGGATTGTCATTGGTTCTATTGTTTCCGTATTTTTAAAAAATACGATCCACGGTTTGATGGCCGGTCTTAACAAAAAAAGAATTGGTATCATCGGAATTATACCCGCAGCAGCGTTGGGTATTGCATCACCGTTATGTATGTATGGTACGGTGCCGATTGTAGCTTCTTTTTCAAAGAGCGGAATGCGTGAGGACTGGATTGCTGCATTTATGATGAGTTCTATTTTGCTTAATCCGCAGTTATTTTTCTTTTCTTTTGCATTGGGAACCGAAATGGCAGTAATCAGGTTAGCTGTAGGTTTTCTGGGGGGATGTATTGCCGGGATACTTGTCAGATTATTTTATCATTCAAAGTCCTTTTATAAATTCAATGAATTTGACTTGCCCCAAAATCATGATACGGATCCGAATCTGTTACTAAGATTACTTAAAAATATTTGGAGAAATGTTAAAATTACACTTCCGTATTTTATGCTCGGAATCCTGCTGACGGCACTTTATCAAAGATATATACCGACAGAATGGGTCGTGAACCTATTTGGCTATAACCGAGGATTTGGTGCATTAATCGCTGCCGCTTTGGGTGTTCCGCTGTATACCTGCGGAGGCGGTACAATACCCCTTATAGCAGAATGGCTGGCTGCCGGAATGAGCAAGGGCAGCGCGGCAGCTTTCATGATAGCGGGACCGGCTACAAAAATAACAAATCTTGGGGCGGTAAAGATTGTTTTGGGAATTAAAAATTTTGTGCTTTACATTTTATTTGCAATTATTTACGCAGTATTATCAGGGATGTTAATTGATATAGGGATTTCCCTGTGGACTTAAGCCCGGTACTGTATTGCATAAATATCACTGAATTCAGTACCTGCTATTTATGCTAATGCAGTACCTGGCTGTTGGACTTATGGTCTATGGAATGAGGTTGGATGCGAAATGAAGCCATTGCTTGCCGTGATATTGGGATCATTGTTAATCTTAATGATTTTATGTGGATTAGTATATCTGAAGGAAGAAAAAACGGATACATATAATAAAATCTTTGGAATTGAAGAAGAGGAAACAGGGGATTCTTCCCCATATGAAGCCCAATCAGGAGAAATGGATGTCAATAAGTCAGAATCAGACAAAGCCGGGACAAGTGAACAATCAGGTATTACAAAGTCCGGTGCAGCAAATTTAAATGAAGCAGACTCAGATGGGAATGCAGCCGGAGATAGAGAGCCGGATAGTGTAAATACAAATTCAAGTGAAGCGGATAATCAAGAAAGAAAGGCTGATATAACCGGGACTCCGAAAGCTGCGAAAGACAATGATGTAAATGCTGCGGATACGGCGGAATGGGATATTAATACGCCAATTACGGAATCCTTGATAGACAGTTTGCCGCAGGAAGAGCTGCAGGATGCTCAAAAAGCGGATATGGTACCGGTAGAGGGAACTGGCGAAGAGGTGGATAAAACTGAAATAACTACTGAATCAGGGGAAGAACCGAGTGGAAATTATTCTTTCCCGGAATTAATGTATCCATATAGAGCTATGCTGAATACCGAAGAACAGAGTGTTTATGATCAGGTCTATTCAAATGCTGTCAATTACAATGCCGACCCTTTTGTACTTGATACGGACATTAATGTATCTCAGCTAAATGATATCATGATGGCAGTATATAATGATCATCCGGAATTGTTCTGGGTACAAACCCAATATGAATATCAATATGGTAATAACCATGAAGTATATAGCATTAAACTGATCTATAATGAGACCGTGAATAATATCTCCGATAATATGGAAACATTTAATCAAAGAGTGAATGAAATCGTCCGATTAGCTGATGAATATGAAACAGATGCAGAGAAAGAGCTGTTTGTTCATGACTATCTGATACAACGTATACAGTATAATGAAAGGGCTCCCATGAATCAAAGCGCATTCAGTGCTCTGGTGAATGGTGAGAGTGTATGTGCCGGCTATTCAAGAGCATTTCAGCATATCATGATGCAGCTGAACATTCCTACGTATTATTGTACAGGGGTTGCAGACGGCGGACCTCATGCATGGAATATAATTAAACTGGAAGATAATTATTATAATGTCGATTCTCTCTGGGATGATTCTATTGGAGAACAATTTGGTACTATGTGTCATCTGTATTTTAATATTCCGGATTCGGATTTTAATATTGAACACCGGCGAACAGGGTTATCCTTGTATCTTCCGGATTGTATTGGAACAGATATGACGTATGAAGCAATCTTTGGGTATGTTGGTTATAATATAGACAGCTATTTATTAGCAGCTTAGTTGATCCTATTTCATCTGAGACCGAATTATGTATTTGCTTCCGGATAAAGGATAGGTTTGGCTGCATTTCGATAATTACATTCGCTTCTTCCTTCCCCTTGCAGGAGTACATAAGTAGCTTTTATATTTATGTACTCCTATTATAAGGAATATGAGTTGAAGTTAAGACACCATTTTATTTTTGATTTTTTAACTTTGCATTTTACAGAGAAATATATTTTACGAATATATTTTTGTTGGATATTGACATAGAGTTAACTTTATCTCTTATGCTTATGTTGTTGGCAAAGTAAAGCATTCACCAAGAACACAAATTGTATATGGCAGCGGCATAGCAGATACTCCAGTAAATATATCCGCTTGGATGTATAAACCAGGAGTGTGGAATTAAGAATTTATCTACTAAAAAAGTCAAGGAGGCATTTTATGAGTAAGACATGGTTTATTACCGGTACTTCACGTGGTTTCGGCCGCGTATGGACAGAGGCTGCGCTGGCTCGCGGCGATAAGGTGGCGGCAACTGCACGCAATACTGATAACCTGAAAGATCTGGTTGAAAGATATGGCGATAGTATATTGCCGATTCAGCTAAACGTTGATGACCGTGAAGCCGACTTTGCGGCTGTTAGGCAGGCGTTTGAACATTTCGGCTCAATTGATATCGCCATCAACAACGCAGGTTATGGCCAATTTGGTGCAGTAGAAGAACTGAGCGAACAGGAAGCACGTCAGCAGATGGAAACAAACCTATTTGGTGCACTCTGGATTACACAGGCGGTGTTGCCATATATGCGAGAGCAAGGTCACGGCCACATTTTGCAGGTGTCATCAGTTGGCGGTATTGACGCTTATGCCGGCCTTGGCATATATAACGCAAGTAAATGGGCGCTGGAGGGTCTGACCGAGGCGCTTAATAAAGAGGTCGCATCCTTTGGCATAAAACTCACACTTATTGAACCAGGTGGTTTTAGCACCGATTGGGCTGGCGACTCGGCAAAACACGCTCAGCCGATTGACGCATATAACAGTATTCGTGATGGCAGGCCAACCGGCAAGAGTGCTGCGGCCGGTGAACCGGAAGCAACTGCCGATGCAATTCTTAAGGTAGTCGACAGCGATAATCCGCCGCTGCGTTTGCTGCTTGGTGTATACGGCGTTGAGCATGTCAGGGAAGTATACCCCGAGCGTCTGAAAGCTTGGGCTGAATGGGGAGATGTTTCAATTGCAGCTCAAGGCAACTAATCATTAAGGAAGGAAAGCAGATGGAGGTAAATTTAAATGGATGGTTATATTTTTGAACTCAGCGAACAGGTAACGAGAAAACCAGTTTCTTATAAGAACAGATTTGGAATTGATATAGAAGCAGATTTATATGTAGTTAAGGATTTTGATGAATCTAAAAAGCATGCGGCAATTCTGGTCGGACCTCCTTATAGCGGAGTGAAAGAGCAGGGACCCGGTATCTATGCTCAGGAGATGGCAAAGAAGGGATATGTAGTTGTTGCATTTGATCCATCTTATAATGGCTACAGCGGTGGAGAACCTCGTCACATTTCTTCTCCTGAAATTTTTGTTGAGGATTTCAGTGCAGGTGTGGACTATCTTGGAACCCGTCCATTCGTAGACCGTGAAAAGATTGGTGTAATCGGAATTTGCGGCAGCGGCGGTTTTGCACTGAGTGCTGCACAAATTGATCCTCGTATCAAGGCTGTAGCTACAAGTGTCATGTATGATATATCGATGGCGGCAAAACTTGCTCCTAAAGAAGAACAGAAGATACAGCTGAAAGAAATTGCAGAGCAGCGCTATATTGATTTTGAGGCAGGACATCCTGCAATGGCTCCAAAGGCACAGCTGGGATCTGTTGATGCAATGGATCCGGTTACAAGAGAGTTTGCAGAATTTTATCAGGCATCACGTGGGTATCATCACAATTCAACAACGCAGTTTTCCTTGACAAGTAATCCCGCATTCATGAACTTTTCATTATTAGATCATTTGGAGGATATTTCTCCAAGACCGATTCTGCTTATTGTCGGAGAAAATGCGCATTCCAGATTCTTTAGTGATGCGGTATATAAAAAGGCACAGGAACCAAAAGAAATGTACGTTGTCCCTGGTGCAAATCATGTAGATCTCTACGATAAGACTGATTTAATTCCATTTGATAAGTTAGATGAATTCTTTACTGATAATCTGAAATAGTGATTATTAGATTGTAATAAAAAATAGGGGCCTTTGCAAAACAGCTTAATAAGCCATGAGCAAAAGCCCCTTAATTGTCTTCCTTGATTAAATAAAGCAGGATTTCTTTCGGGATCTGCAATCGTGAAGCAAAAGGGAGGTGTCAAGAAAAATAGCAGGTTTGGATTTGACTGTCGGGGTTTTTAGAAATTTAGAAGTATTTACATTTTTGGAAATTTTGTATATAATTAAGGACTAGTACAACGTTCGGTATTTACCGAACGTTGTACTAGACAAATACGATAAATGTGAGGGTTTTTATGGCAAATATAAAGGATGTAGCTGAGAAGGCCGGAGTTACCGTTACTACAGTTTCGAGAGTGCTAAATAATAGAGGATATATAAGTGAGAAGACGCGGGAAAAGGTACATAAAGCTATGGAAGAGCTTAATTATCAGCCTAATGAACTGGCCAGAGCTCTTTTGAAGAGAAAGTCGAATCTCATCGGACTGGTAATTCCGGATGTATCCCACCCTTTTTTTGCCGAGCTTTCGTATTTTGTTGAATATTATGCCTATGAAAAGGGCTATAAGATATTGCTGTGCAATGCTTCTCGGGACAGCACGAAAGAAAAAGATTATATTGATATGCTGAAAAGAAATCAGGTGGTTGGTATTATCATGGGAAGCCATACACTTGAAACTTCCGAGTATCTGAAGGTAGGATTGCCTATAGTAGCAATAGACAGATTTTTATCGGAACGTATACCCTATATTTCCTCCGACAATTATAACGGCGGAGCGGCGGCAACTAAACTTTTAATAGATAAGGGCTGTAAGAAACTTGCTCATATTAGCGGGCCCTTGACTTTGAATACTCCTGCGAATAAAAGATATGAATCCTTTGTTGATATTGCAAAAGAAAATAATATTCCATATGTAGTTGTTGAAACGCAACTCAACAGATTTGATGAGGAAGAATATAAGCGGATCATCTATAAATTATTTCAGGAGCATCCGGATATTGATGGAATATTTGCAAGCAGTGATTTAATTGCAGCCTGCGCGATTGCTGTTTCAAATGTATTAGGGAAAGAAATACCCGAGAACATAAAGATAGTCGGGTATGATGATACCGCTATCGCGTCATTGATAGTTCCGGCCCTAAGTACCATAAGGCAGCCTATTGAAAAAATCGGGGAGATGGCAGTAGAAATTATATTGGACGAGCTGAACGGAAAAGAAGTTAATAAGACTAATATACTGCCAATAGAGCTTGTCGAGCGTGGAACCACCTAGAGGATTCCAGAAATAAAGATTGCCATTGTTGCGGCTTTAAATGGTAGTGCTGTAAAATACAAGAGCAATCAGGTTCCTTTGTTTCAAGATCTGGAATCGGTTGTCTGTCTATCGATGATTGTAAAGAAAATCCTTTCGTTCTTTATTATGGCGTGAAAATATACCTGCCTTGACTATGGCTTCGATCAAGTATTTTTTAAAATCAGTTTATATAATATCTGTTAATAAATCTGCTTTCTGATAATTAAGGTAACACTTAGATGTTGTTGGTAATTATACTGTATGGCTTCCTTATTGTTCCTTCGGTAGAAGGGATAAGGAGGCTTTTTCTTTATGGAAATACAGAGGGAGTATCTTTCAGGTTTCTGTATGGATTCGTGGTTTACCCTGTTGTTGATCGGTAATATAAGTTCATATAACTAATAAAAAAATATGTCAAACGATTGTCAAAATGTAAAGATGCATATATAATACAAATATGTCAATCGATTCACATGTGCAAAAATGCTAAATTCATTAAAAGAAGGAGCGTTAAAATATGGCAGAATTACTTTGCAATTTTTTTTCTTATTCTCTTGGTAGTCCGGTAGATATTCAGGTTATCATTCCGAGTGTCAGTCCCTGCGATATGGGTTATCCGGAAAAGCTTACCCACAAAATAGAAACGAAATACCCGGTTCTGTATCTTCTTCATGGACATGGCAATGATTATATGTGCTGGAGCCGCTTTACATCCATGCAGCGCTATGTAGAGGAGAGAAGGATTGTTGCAGTTACATGTTCTGTCGGAAACAAATGCTATATGAATGCAGAATATGGTGAAAAATATTATGACTTCATTGAAAAAGAGCTTCCGGAATTCATTAAGGCTAATTTTCCGGTTTCCGACAGAACGGAGGATACCTATATTGCCGGCCTTTCAATGGGAGGATACGGAACTCTTGCTCATGGGCTCGGACATCCCCAATCATACCGTGCGATTGGAGCTTTTTCACCTGGAATTGAATTTAACGATCAAGCTGCAAAAACGATTGGACACAGCTTTCCGCCGACAATGGATTTACGGGCGCAATTAGAGGATGACTTGAAAGCAGGAAAGAAGTTCCCTGATTTATTTATGTGTATCGGTGACAAGGACTTCCTTTATCAGTCGGTAGCAGAGTTCCACAAATTCCTTCTCGAGAAGGGTGTTGGGCATCGTTATGATGATATCGCCGGATATGAGCATGAATGGGCCTTTTGGGATTTGGAACTGCCTGAATTTCTTGATTGGTTGCCTCGGACAGATCCTTATGCAGGAATGATACACCACAAGATGTGACAGAAACTATTATGATTATTCCCTTTTACTTTGTTTGTTTTATTTGTTCTGTTTGCTCAATATAACTAAATCATGTGAATAGAGGAGGCGTAAGAAATCTACACGGCTAGTTATAATGCAACTATAAATAATTTATTAAATTAATGGAGGTAGGTAGTTATGAAAAAAAGACTTATAGCGATGCTGCTGAGTTTTGCTATGGTTGTTAGTTTGTTAGCCGGCTGCGGAAAAGGTTCAGCAGAAAATGGAAGTGGCACAGGAAGCGGGGAGCCTTCTGAAGCTGCAGATACAGGGACTGAATCAGGGGATCTTCCTACGATTACAATGATGGTTGTTTGCGGTTCTACTCCGACGGAAACAAATGATATTGCTGCGAAGCTCAGTGAGATTACAAGTAAAAAGATCGGTTGTAATGTAGATCTGTTACCCATCGAAATCGGAAACCTCACAACTCAGTTAAACCTTCTCCTTTCCGGTGGTGATGATACATTGGATGTATATATGGCTATGGATGGCCTGGGCGTGCCGTTCAGCACAGTTGTAAACAACGGTCAGGCACTGGATATGGCACAGCTGATGGAGCCGTATGCGCAGGAAATGAAGGCAGCATTAGGTGAAAACGTATACAATTCCGGTTATGTTAATGGAAAGCTGTACGGAATTGGCCGTCTTCTTGACCAGGCTACCACGACTATGTTTAACATAAGAGCTGATATCGCGGCGGAAAATGGCTATAAAAACGGCGATAAGATCACACTTGATGAGCTGAATGATATGTTCGCAAAGATTCGCAAAAAATATCCTGATACACCAATTATCGGCCCCATGAATGGCAGCATTAACTTTGCTGACTTCCGTGTTGACCAGTTGGGTAACAATCTGGGCGTTTTGGGAAATTACGGTCAGGATGACAAGGTTACTAATTACTATGACAGCAAGGAGTATGAAGAGCTTGTCGGCTACTTTGAGAAGTGGAAAGAGATGGGAGTCTATATGCCAGATCTGCTGAATGTAACAGATGCTCCTGTAGATTATATTCCTGCCGGAAAGGCGTTTGGCTGCTGGGCGGGACACTTCAGTGCAGAGATGAATGGTATTTGGGCTACGCAGAATTTTGGCGTTGAGATAGCATCTCTTCAGGTATTCGATGACGCGGTAGCAGTAACCCCTTCAGCTTATGAGTGTATTAATCCCGCAACGAAATATCCGGAGCAGTGCGCAGGCCTTATTCATCTCCTCACTACAGATCCCGATGTAGTAAACCTTCTGGTCAATGGCATTGAAGGAGTGGATTATCAGATGGCAGACGATGGATCAGCAACATATGTAGACGGCAAGGATGTTTCTTCTACAGGATGGTGCATGGGCTATTCCTGGGCGAACCTGAATTCCACACTATCTGTTCCGTTCAATTATCCGGCAGATTATTTTGATCAGCTGAAGTCTGCAAATGCAAATGCCAAGCAGTCCAAGGCATTCGGATGCCAGTTCGATCTGACATCGGTTTCCGATGAGGTTTCTGCTTGTACGAACGTTGTCAATCAGTATGCAAATGCAATTGCAGCCGGGGCAGTCAATGATTATGCCGGTACACTGGCTGACTTCCAGAAGGCTCTAAAGGATGCAGGAATCGATAAAATTGTTTCTGCAAAGCAGGAACAGTTGGATGCTTACTTAGCCAACAAATAATTAACAATTGTAATACAGAGCTAACTTACTGATCTATTGAATTGAGGTATAGGCAGATAGTAATAATCTGCCTATACCCATAAGAAAATCGCTATGCCCGGGATGTGTTAAACCAGCTACATTGGAGGTAATTAAATGAAAAAAACCGAATCAAAATCGAAAGATAAAATTAAGAAAAAGGGATATCTGGCAAAAAATATTACTCTTTACCTAATGATGGTCCCCGGTCTGATTTATCTGGTAATCAACAACTACTTGCCGATGTTCGGATTAAGCTTTGCTTTTAAGAAAATCAATTATAATGTGGGCATTTTTAAGAGTCCATGGGTTGGTTTAAACAATTTTACATATCTGTTCAAAACAAAGGATGCCTTTATTATTTTCCGCAATACGATTTTGTATAATTTAGTCTTTATTGTGCTTGGAACTTTACTGGCGATTGTTGTTGCCATTATGCTGGAGCAGCTGAAAAGCAAGCTGCTGAAAGGAATTCAGACTAGTATATTGCTTCCTTATTTGCTTTCTACATCTGTTATTGCGTATTTAGTATTTGCCTTCTTAAGTACAGATAACGGATTTATTAATAACTTTATCCTGGGTGCATTGGGGAAAGCTCCGATTAGCTGGTATTCTACGGCTAAATTTTGGCCGTTTATTTTAACATTTATCTATTTATGGAAATCTTTCGGATATTTTTCAATCTTATATTTTGCAACTCTGATTGGTATCGATAAATCATATTATGAAGCGGCAGTGTTGGACGGCGCTTCCGTAGGGCAGCAGATTAAATTTATAACCTTGCCGTTCCTCAAATCTACTATCATCACCCTGGTAACCTTGAGTATTGGTAGAATGTTCTATTCCGACTTCGGCTTGTTCTATCAGATTCCGATGAATAACGGTATGCTCTTTAACGCAACAAATACCATTGATACATATGCGTATCGTGGATTATTGCAGCTGAATGATATCGGACGTTCATCGGCGGCGGGTTTCCTCCAGTCTCTGTTAGGATTTGCTATGGTATTGACTACAAATGCAATTGTCAGAAAATTGGACAAGGACAATGCGCTGTTCTAATTATGCAAGGAAGGAGATAGATATTCTATGATTACTACACGTAAGTTTTATAAGATTTTGCCTGTTGTAGTGCTTTCTATACTGGCACTGCTTTGTATACTTCCGCTGATTCTTCTTGCTATGGCTTCATTTACGGATGAGCAGGCTTTGATGATGAACGGATATTCTTTCTTTCCTCAGAAATTCAGTCTTGCTGCATATCAATATATTTTTAAAGCCAGTAACACAATCTTCAGGGCATATGGTATTACATTTCTTATTACGGGCATTGGTACTTTGCTAAACGTTCTTATGACAATCGGATTGGCGTACCCTCTGTCACAGCCAACATTGAAGGGACGTAATTTTATTGCCTTCATTGTATTCTTTACGATGCTTTTCAATGGAGGACTTGTTCCTACGTATATCATGTATACTCAGATATTCCATATCCGTGATACGCTGTTTGGCTTGTTAATTCCTTCATTTATGCTGAGTCCGTTCAATGTCATTCTTATGCGTAATTATTTTAAGACGAATATTCCTGAAGCCATCATTGAAGCGGCCAAAGTAGACGGCGCCGGTGCAATGCGGGTCCTTGCCAGAATAGCTCTTCCGCTTTCAAGTCCTATTATTGGTACAGTATCATTGATGTCCGGGCTGGCATACTGGAACGACTGGACAAATGGATTGTATTACATCGTAAGGCGTACAGATTTGTATAATATTCAGAATGTTTTGACAAACATGCTGAATAACGTACAGTTTTTAAAGACAGCAACGCAGTTACAGGGAGTCAGCCTGGAATTAGGAAGTATTCCGAGCGTAGGGATCCGTATGGCAATCGCTGTTATAGCGATTATTCCGGTTATGCTTATATATCCTTTCATACAGAAATCTTTTGTAAAGGGTATTGTTATCGGTGGTGTAAAGGGCTGATTTAGTGATAAGAGAGGTGCTTTAAAATGTCTGAATGGAGAAAATATATGGAAGAGCTTAATCAGCTTTCTCGTACAATTTCAAAAAAACCGTATTTTATCTCAGATGTGAATCCCTATGTATTGATATTTAAGAATCCTCATCAAAATGGCATATGGCATTTATACTTTAATTCCCATACAGACAGCGGATCGGTGTGGATGCATTTGATTGAGGGAAAGGACAGAGCTCTTATGATTGACACCGCATTTGGTATTGGAGATTTAAAAGGTCTTGTGGAGTCATTAACAACGAAACCCTATGATGTTATTAATACACATTTCCATGGAGATCACAGCGGTGGCAACGGGCAGTTCCAGAAGGTTTTCATTCATGAATATGATGTTCCGTATTTGAAGGAGTCGTTAGCTGATGACAGAAGACTTCTGCCGGCAGAAGATTTTTATGTGAAAGAAGATATCATTCCGAATAGCTTTTACGAGGTTGTAGGGGTAAAAGAAGGCTATAAGTTCAGGCTGGGGGATGACGAGGAAGTTGAAGTAGTTCATATGCCGGGACACGCGGCAGGCGGATGTATGCTGTTTTATCACAAGAGGCATATGTTGTTTAGCGGAGACGCAATACTTGCCACACCAACACTGATTTTGGATAAATTTCCTGCAACGAATCATACAGAGTGTCTGACAGTTACTGCTTTCCGAAATGCATTGCAAAAGTTAGAGCCTCATTTTAATGAGGTGGAAAGAATCTATCCCGGGCATGGAAAACTGGATTTGGATAGCAGTTATCTCACCGACATGCTGGACTGCTGCAGCGCAGTTATTGAAGCACCGGAAGACTACGAATTATACGATTATGTTACGGATCAGGATCAGAGACAGATAAAATGTGTCGGAAAAGCTATGATCGTATATTCCGCTTCGCGTGTTTCTTAAATTATTTGTTTCATATGCAAAATCATAATTCGGTATTACGAGGAAGCTGTACATGAAAAGTTTATTCATTGATGCGGATAAGAAATATCTGCTTTTACCAATTGCAGATGAGGGGGGCTGGTTCCTTCCAGCGGATAAGACTCAGTATCTTGATATATATGAAAATGGCGTATGTGTGGAGGAATATGAACTTTTTCTCTCACGTACACCAAGGTGCTGGTCCTGTTTATACCTGGAACGATATGCAGGGGAAAAACTTGAAATCCGCCTGGAGGGAGGAGAAGAAGATTTGATTGATCTTCTTGAAGTCTCTGATGAACTGAAGGATCATGATACTTTGTATTTGGAGCCGGAACGTCCGTTTGTACACTTTACACCCATGCACGGGTATATGAATGATCCCAATGGCTTGCTCTATTATTGTGGAACATATCATTACTTTGCACAGCTAAATCCGTATGGATTTGGTATGGGAAATACTCATTGGATGCATGCGGTCAGTCAGGATCTGTTACATTGGAGAGAACTCCCATATGCGCTTTTCCCGGATGAAAGCGGACGTATGTATTCAGGTGGTGGTGTTGTAGATACGGAGAATACATCAGGCATGCAGTGCGGCAGGCATTCCCCGATCTTCTTATTCTATACTGCAGCCGGATGCAAGTCGCGTTGGAGCAAGGGAAGGTATTTCGAAATAGCGGCTGCTATCAGCACGGATGGTGGTAAGTCTTTCCGAAAGTATGATAATAATCCGCTTTTATCACATATTTCTTTTTTAAACAGAGATCCAAAGGTGATTTGGAATCCTGTTGAAAAAGAATGGATTATGATGATCTACCTGGAAAGTAATCGATATCATTTCTTTTATTCCCGGAATCTATTGTCTTGGGAACCGGGCCAAATAGTACAGGCAGACGGCTGTGCGGAATGCCCTGACTTATTTTTCGTGGAGTTGGATGGAAATCCTCAAAATACAAAGCTGGTTTTATGGTTCTGTACCGATAGTTATAGGATCGGACATTTGGAAGGCAGAAAGTTCGTGCCGGAGATAGATTTGATTGAAGGGCCATCACACCAGATATTTTCGGCATTCAGTGCTTTAGCGAGATCGACCGGCGGATATGCGGCGCAGACATTTACCGGCCTGCCTTATGGCCATACTGTTCAAGTGTCATGGCTGCGAATGAATACAAATCAGGCGCCGTTTGTTGGCTGCGCAAGTATTCCTAACGAACTGCAGCTGATTACGACGGAGGATGGGCCGAGACTTACCGTATTTCCGATAAAAGAGATTAAGAACATGTATAAGGAGAGCTTTTCATTTGCCGGAAAAGGTTTGGAAGAGTTAGAGAGGATACCAGACTGTTATTTGAGTGAAAGTATGGATATGACATTCCGATTTACCGTGAAGCCGGATAAGCTGATTGCTATATCTGTCCGAGGAATATTGATGGTTTATGATCCGGCGACAGGCAGGCTTATTTTGCCAACAGGGGCATTTTCGGTAAAAACGCAAAAAAATCTTTTGGAACTCCGTGTAATTACGGATCGTTGCTCAATGGAATTATATGTTTCAAATGGAAGGTTTAATACCTCCATTAATAGGATGCTTGATCCTGAGAATACCTCCGTGAGACCGGTACTTGTAGACCCGGGTACGGGAATTGATTTTGAAGTTCATAAATTAGCCAGTATGTGGGAAGACAATGAAAATAACAGATAGAATATATATGAAGGAGGAGAATTTTGTGAAAAACAGATATTAATTGTTCGTATACGGAAACATCCGTGAGTTTTGATCCGCAGCTTCCATTGGGACAAGAAGCGGGAACAGTGTTAAACGCTGTTTCCAAGGAACTGCTTCCTCCGGGAATTATGCTTCTGGAAGGTGGCGGGCTTCGCTTGAATTTTATGGCTGCAGATGCTGCCAGAGTAGAAGCCGTGATTCACAATGAAAAATATGAATTGGAAAAAGATAAAAATGGGCTATGGAGTCTTGAAGTTTATTTAGACCGGAGCGGATTTAATCCTGTGATTTTTTATGTAGATGGAACCGAGGTGCTGAATCCGCTTGCTCCGATTGGTTTCGGGGCATCCCGACCGATCAATTACATTGATATTCCGGGAAAAGATAATGACTTCTATCTATGTAAAGATGTACCTCATGGCTCGGTTGTACAGGAATATTATTATTCAAAGACAATGAACTGCATGAAAAGCTGTCTTGTATATACACCGCAAGGATATATGAATGAGACTGTCAGAAAATATCCTGTTTTATATTTGCAGCATGGTCATGGGGAAAACGAGAAATGCTGGATTCATCAGGGAAAGGCTAATTTTATTTTTGATAATCTAATCGCAGAAAAGAAGATGGAGCCCTGTATTGTTGTAATGAATAATGGAATGGTGCAGAAGGATGCTGACGGCCTGAGAGAGTTCAGGATATCTTATATAGAAGAATTATTGCTTGAAGATTGTATTCCGTTTATTGAATCCCGTTATCGAGTAAGGACAGATAAATGGAGCCGGGCGATGGCGGGATTGTCTATGGGATCATTGCAGACGAGCAGGGTCACTTTGGCTCATCCAGATTTATTTGGCTATGCCGGAGTATTCAGCGGTTTTGTTGAATCCTTCAGTGAGGCGGTAATTGAAGATATTTCTTATATGAAAGAATTAGATGACAAACAAAAATTTGAGGAAGATTTCAAGGTATTTTTCCGCGCGGTCGGAGACGAAGACTTCATTGCTTTAGACCGGTTTACCTCAGACAGCAAGTTGCTTGCGGATAGAGGTTTGGCTCCGCAAAACTGCCCAATTCATATTGAAAAGGTTTATCACGGGGAACATGAATGGAATGTGTGGCGTATGTGCCTGTGTGACTTTGCACAATATCTTTTTAAATAATTAAAAATCGAAAGCGTGAGATGGTATGAAAGTAGGAGAAATTATAGACGGAATTATTGAAAAGACTGGGATAGAACGTATTTCCGAAAGAGAAACCTGTGATAAATTAATGGCTGGAAGCCCTGAAATGGATGTAACTAAGATAGTCACTACATTCATGGCAACAGTTGATGTGATACGTCAGTCAATCAATATTGGAGCAAATTTTATTATTACACACGAACCGACATGGTATACCGGAGCCGATGATACAGGATGGCTTGAAGGGGATCCTGTTTATGAGGAAAAGAAGAAACTGATTGATCATAATAAGATTGCGATATGGCGTTTCCATGATCACATGCATCAGGCAAAGGAGGACGGAATCTATCGTGGCTTTGATGAACAGCTTGGATGGAAAAAATACCGGAAGGCTTTTACGGATGGCGATGGGTTTGTGAATAAGTTTGGATTCTGTTATGAAATCCCGGAGACAACACTTCGAGAATTATGTGGTTTCTTTAAACGAAAAATGAATATGGATGTGGTTCAGATAGTTGGCAATCCGGATATGAAAGTCAGACGGGTGTCAGCACTGGTGGGAGGAGGAAGCCTTGGAGCAGGTATATCGGAAAACCTTCCGATGCGGGTTATGAGAGAGAAAAGTATGGATGTTATTATTTGCGGTGATATAACAGAGTGGACGTTGTCCGCTTATGTAAGAGATGCTGCAATGCTTGGATTTAACAAGGGGATGCTGGTGCTGGGGCACGAACGCAGTGAGGAAGCCGGAATGAAATATCTCCCGGAATGGATAAAGTCGGTTGCCGGCACTACGGAAGTTGTATTCATCGATGCTGAAGAACCGTTTATGTATTTATAACTGAATTAATGATGGATGATAACAGTTAGATACAATGTTGCGGCGGAGGATATGTTAGGTAATGAATCATATGAAATTAAAGAGATCGATATTTAATCGGTACAATATTAGTAAGGGTGGTGGGAAAAATTTTTAAGTTTGATGAGGTAGTAATACTTAAGGAAAGAAAATATGATGTTTTAGCTGTTGGAGAGCTTCTCATAGATATGATTTCAGAGGAATATGGAGATAATATGAAAGGGGATTCCTATCATAAGTATTTCGGAGGCTCTCCTGCCAATATTGCCATGAATGTTAAAAAACTTGGAATTAATTCCTATATAGCCTCTGCGGTTGGAGCAGACGGTTTCGGAAAATTTCTGATAGAGCATTTAAACAGCGCCGGTATCGATGTCAGTTGCATACAGCAGGTTGACTACTCAACAAGCATGGTACTGCTTACAAAGAGCAAAAGCAGCCCCATACCAATATTCTATAGGGAAGCTGACTACCATATGAAATATACACCTGAGCTTGAAAACGCGATAATGAATTCCAAAATAGTCCACTTTTCCTGCTGGCCGCTCTCCAGGCAGCCTGTACGTGCAACTATGGAGAGAGTGATTAAGGAGGCGGGAAAGCATAACTGCCTTATCGGCTTTGATCCGAATTATCATCCTATGTTATGGGAGAAGGATGAGGATGGAGTGGAATATGTTAAATCTATAATAGGTAAAGTTGACATAGTGAAACCTTCAGAAGATGATGCAGAGCGTTTATTCGGCAGGGATACGCCCGAAAATCAGATCATGAAATTTTTGAAGCTGGGTGCGAAGCTGGTGGTAATGACTCTGGGAAGTAAGGGGGCTTTAGTGTCTGATGGAAAGGAAACATGGAAATTTGATTCCATGGCTGAAGAAGTAGTTGATACTACGGGAGCAGGAGATACCTTTTGGTCCGGCTTTTATGCGGCAATTGTTAAGGGGGACACCATAAGAGAAGCCTTAAAGCTGGGCTTCGCCGTCAGTGCATATAAACTAAAGTATGTAGGTGCTGTTGTAGATTTGCCTGGGCTTGAGAAAATTAAAGAAATCTACAAATTGTAGCTGTTAATATTATAAATGGATTTTTACTTTGAACTTTCATTCAATAAATCTGTTGGAGTTAACTTGTCAGAGCTATACCTGGTGGTAGAATATAAATGGTACAAGTTGAAAGTGGAAAATTCCAAAATATAAGATATAATAAAATTAATTAGATATGGAGGAATTTATCATGAGCAAGCAGTTTGACCAAAAGTTTAAGGAGAATGCAGCTAAGTATTA
>DATMUM010000031.1:0-12423 GCA_035564175.1 Mobilitalea sp. | reverse complement strand
CTATCCACTACCTAAACCAGCGATTTATGTAAATATCTACGATATTACGTGATAATGTAGTATGAAGAGCCGGATGCCTTAATTGGGCATGTCCGGATCTGTGAGGGGCTTGTTCCGTAAGGAGCAAGTCTACTCGACAAAGCACACTGTTAACAAGCCGGGCACCATATATAGATTATATTATTGCCAAAAACAGTACATATGGTAGCTGCCTTGATTGCAAGATACTTTTGTACTTGAACTCTATCAATATTATAGGATTAATTTCTGTAAGGAGGTAATTGTTATGACACTTTATGAGGAACGGAAAAAGCGTACCGAATGGTACACCGAAGCAAGGTTTGGAATGTTCATTCATTGGGGATTATATGCTATTCCCGCACGTGGTGAGTGGGTAAAGAGCTATGATCGTTTCACGAATGAAGAATATCAGCAATATTTTGACGAATTTAATCCTACCCGCTATAATCCGAAGGAGTGGGCGAAGATTGCAAAGAATGCCGGTATGAAATATGCAGTATTAACTGCGAAGCACCACGATGGTTTTTGCCTGTTTGATTCCCAATACACGGATTATAAGAGTACTAATACGAAATGTAAACGAGACCTGGTACGGGAGTATATCGACGCCTTTCGTGCTGAGGGAATTATGGTCGGACTTTACTATTCCCTCATTGACTGGCATCATCCGGATTTCCCTCATTACGGTGATAACCAGCATCCGATGCGCGATAATGAGGCTTTTAAGAATACGGAGCACCACTTCGAAAATTACATTACCTATTTTCATAATCAGGTACGGGAACTGTTAACCAATTACGGTACCATAGATATACTCTGGTTTGATTTCTCCTATCATAATAAGGCTTTGGCCGGTACACAATTTGAGTATATGATGGGTGAGACCTGGAGAGCTACCGAGCTTGTGAAAATGATACGTTCCCTTCAGCCGGATGTGATTATAGATAACCGACTTGGAGGCGATAGTAAAAAAGCAGAACCGGAATTCTACTCCGGCGATTTCGCTTCTCCGGAGTGCATGATGCCAACCAACCCTATTACAGATGAGCTGGGACGTCCCATGCCATGGGAGTTGTGTCTTACGCTTGATAATAACTGGGGCTATGCAAAGCATAAGCCAAGCAATTATAAAACGACCAAAAACGTTATTGAGATGCTGGTGGAATGCGTCTCCATGGGCGGTAATATGCTAATCAACGTCGGACCGAATCCCAAAGGTGAGATTCCAAAAGAAAGCATCCGCATTCTTTCCGAGGTCGGGGAGTGGATGAGAAAGAATGCAGAAAGTATCTATGGCTGTACAACCAGTGAATTTGCGATTCCACGCTTCGGGCGCTATACGCAGAACGATAAGATGCTGTATGCCCATGTATATCACCGCTTTACCGATGCAGTCTGTCTGCCCAGCTTGCAGAACAAAGTTAAGAAAGCCCGGCTCTTAGAAGACGGCAGCGAGCTATCAATAAAACGACCCTGGAACGCAGGGGAATCCGAGGACTTGTACATAGACCTTGGAATTCCCGGCTTGTATGATGAAATAGATACCGTTATAGAAGTTGAATTATTATAACTTAATGGTGTTGACAATATGGAAATCACTTGTTCCAAATAAAGAAGTAACTAATGACTTGTGTCATAAGCTACTTCTTTTTAAATGCAGATGATGTGGGCTGAAACCGTAATTTTACATTATTTTTTCTAAAGTTTAACAAATATTCGGTAGCTAGTTCATGATATTCTTGTTAGTATGATAGCAAATATTACTAAAGGAGTAAAAATATGAAAAAAATAATCACCGTTTTAATGGCAGCCCTTATTTTATGTTCCTCATATTTCACCGCTCTTGCTGCAGATACTTGGACTAATATCAATAATTATGCTCAACCCGAGAAATCCACTGATGCATTTTATGCCATCGTTGAGATTCCTGCAGGAAGTAACGTTAAATACGAGCTTGATGAAACAGGCTATATTATTGCAGATCGTTTCATGTCAATGTCCGTGAAATACCCAACGAATTATGGTTCCATTGCTTCCACCAAGGGAGCTGATGGTGATCCGCTTGATGTTCTCATATATACTCGTGAACCTATGACTCCCGGATCCTTGATCCTCTGCCGACCGATCGGTTATCTGAAAATGACAGATGGCGGAGAAGCTGACGAAAAGATAATTGCTGTTCCAGACAGTAGCGTTGATCCTACCTATGACAATATTAAGGATATTAATGATCTTCCTTCCATTGAGCGCGAGAGAATCAAAGAGTTCTTTGCTACCTATAAGCTTCTTCCGGAGGGCTCCAAAAAAGTTGTTCTAAATGGCTTTGCCGGAGCTAATGAGGCAAAGAAATTACTTAAGTCTGCATTTGCAGCATATAAACCGGTATCCGGCAAATGGGTAAATCTGAATAATTATCCGCAGCCTTCCGATGCTCCTGATGAAATAAATGTAGCAATTGAAATACCGCAAGGCAGCTTTACCAAATATGAACTTGATGAAATGGGTAATATTATAGCCAACCGCTTTCAGTCAACTCCGGTAGAGTATCCCGCAAATTACGGCTCTATCGTTTCTTCCAAGGGAGGCGACGGTGATCCGCTGGATGCACTTGTAATTACACGAACTCCTCTTAATCCTGGAACAATCATTACCTGCCGTCCAATCGGATATCTGAAAATGGTTGATGGTGGGGAAGTGGACGAAAAAGTAATTGCAGTTCCCATAAGTGATGTTGATCCAACCTATGATAATATAAAGACACTCTCTGACCTTGCCTTGATTGAAGTGCAGCAAATTGAGAAGTTCTTTGCAAATTATAAAAATCTGCCGGCTGGCAGTAAGGTTGTAGAATTAAACGGTTTTGAGCAAGCAGATGCTGCAAAGAAGCTTGTTAAGACCGCTATTAATGCTTTTGTACCTTATACAAGTGAATATGTTATTCTTAATGATTATCCCCAGTCCTCCAAGGCTCCGGACGAACTTACTGCAGTCGTTGAGATACCTCAGGGCAGTTTTACCAAGTATGAGTTAACAGAAGATGGAAAGATAGACGCTAATCGTTTTCAATCAATGCCTGTAGTTTATCCGGCAAATTACGGCTCTCTTTCCCAGACTAAGGGAGAAGATGGAGATCCTCTGGATGTAATTATCTATACACGGGAGCCGCTGGTACCGGGCTGCATTATCACAGTCCGCCCGATTGGAACTCTTCGAATGATCGATGGAGGCTCTGCGGACGAAAAAGTTATAGCAGTTCCCATCAGCAAAGTAGATCCTACCTATGATGATATTAAAAGCATCAGTGATCTGCCTCTTATTGAGCAGCAGAGGCTGGAACAGTTCTTCCGTGTATATAAGAATATTCCTTCCAGGAAATCTGTAGAGGTAAACGGCTTTGAAGGACTTAATATTACAAAGAAAATCGTTACCGAAGCAATTGCACGTTTCACAGATAGTCCTGTTACGACCAGTAAAGTGTTGACAACAGTTCCGAGCTATGCGAAAAACGGTAATACCATGGTGCCCCTGAAAAAAGCAGCAGAAGCACTCGGTATAAAGGTTACAAGGCATAATGATAATGTTACTATTAAGGCAAAGGGAAAGTCAGTTTCTCTTGTGATTGGCGAGGCTAATGGAACATCAAACGGAGAAGCAATTGTACTTGATACTTCACCTGAACTTATTAATAACACTACATATGTACCTTTAAGCTTTCTAATTGAGGAATTTGGCATCTATACCTCATGGAACGAAAGGGATAAGACGGTTAATATATTGCAGAAATAGGTTGTATTATAATTATTTCTTTCAAACGAATTTTGTCTCATTCCAGGAGTCCTGATTGCGGGCTCCTGGATATTTTATTTGTACTGCGCATGGCGAATATCTAGGTGGTGAGAGTCCACTGTGGAGGCTTGTAGTTGTTCCAGTTCCCTGCGAAAGTCTGCTTCGGGGCATGACCAGGGGTTCCAATTCTTTGTTTGAATACTGTGGATACCAGCAACCTGAATGGACTAGGTTGTGAGAACTTCTATTTGATAAAATTTGGAATTGATGCTAGTATAGCAGATAAGCGGATGCTGCAGGAATCAAGAAGATTTGAGTATTAACCTGCTGTATAACTCCCTGGAACAGGATAAAATAAGAATTTGAGGCAGATGAGTATGAATTCTACAAAAGAAGTAATTGAAAATGTGCTGGATTTTATTGAAGTGAATTTAAAAACAAAAATCATACTGGAAGACATCTCGGATCATTGCCATATTTCAAAATATCATTTACACCGGATGTTTAAGTCGCTGACAGGAGAAAGTCTGATGGACTATGTATTATGCAGGAAACTTTCGTCCAGCGTCGAATATCTTCTGAACACCAACCTAAGAATTATTGATATTTCAAATGAATTTGGTTTTGATTATGAACAGAACTACATACGCGCTTTTAAAAAGGTATTTCACCAGACTCCTTTTCAGATAAGAAACTCGATCAGCAGTATTCATGTAACCGAGAAAATAACCATAGACGAGATCCTATCCATCGGAAATGTGGTGACATATAAGCCTCAGTTTATTTTAAAGCCCACCTTTCAGATAACCGGAATCCGTCATAAAGTATGGTTTTCCGAGGGACTGCATAGAGCAAACGATCTGGCTAAGGAATTTGTGTATTCGGAACGGGATAAGATAGACCACATCCTGAAACAGGATATCTACATTGGATATACCGACTGGAAAGACACTCCTTCCCAGTTTAACTATTACATACCCGCAGCAATAACGGATAAGAAACAGGTGGCTCCTCCCGGTATGGTTAATCTGGTGATTCCTACAAATAAGTATGTGGTTTTTAAGTTCATCGGCTTCTTCTCTCCGGATGAAATTACCGGTGAACACATCGGGTCTGTTTTACAGCACCTTTATGTAAAATGGATCTTTGAAAGCGGATATGAATTTGCTGACTTATACCGCTTTGAATATATAGATACCAGCATTTCCAGGGATGGCTATTGTGAAATGGATATTTACCAGCCGATACGCTCCAGAAATGAGAGCATCGAATTCCAGCCATAGGAACGACGCTGCTAGGCTTTTATGAGATTCTCCCGTAATCCCTGTGAAACAGAGGTCTTCTGTTTGCCTGCATTCACATTACTATTATAAATATCACTGCCCGGTCTGTAGGCAGACATGAGGCTATGGATTTCCATCACACGGGTCTCTGCCTGATCCAACAGATCCCTTCCGATTGCTTTCAAAAATCCTGATAAAATTAAACGTTCCCAGGACTTCAAATTCACGTTCCAAAAAGTTTTGATTATTCAATCGCTCTACTCCAATGCTGCATCTTCCAATGCTTTATTAACTACACCTTTAAATAATTTATTTGTCCAGGTTGCACCTGAAACCGCATCTACTTTTGTAACATCCTGTGTAGCAATTAAATCTGCGGCGTAGCTCCTGGAGCCTTTCCAATCGGAACGACATTGTTCCACATATTCATCCTGTCCAGTATAAACCTCTTCGTAATTTTCATCAAAGGGTTTATCGTTTCTTGTGGAATCATAAATTCCCCAATCCACACTGGTAATCAGACCGTTATCCACTTCAATTGTGGCCTTTTCATAGAACCCTTCGTAATCCGGATCTGTTTGAGTCGTATAGGTTCCGTCTTTATATATGGCAGCAACATCTTCTTTTGCAGCCGGGGTAACGGTAGCAGCGGGGGTTATCACATTCTCTGTCGAAATGCTGTCTTTGTCTGTTTTTGCTTCACAGCCTGCCAGTGAAGATGCAATTAGTGAAGATACTACGAAAGCAACCATTTGTTTTTTCATGATTTGTTCCTCCAGATATCGAATTTATAGATATCATTATAGATAAATTGGCAGATAAAAATTATCAAATGTTGCTAAGTTGATTTCATGGCAATTATTATTCAGCAGCCCTTCTTTTGAAATGGGCTAGAGAATATATTAAGGGGTCATGATAATTTCTTCCAGAAGCTTCTTGATTTAGGGGCGGATATTTCCGTTGTTGATGACGAAAATCCGTAATTAGATCTTAGAACAATATGCATTTCGTAACAGGAAAAGGTGTTGCTCAAAACTCGAAGTTGTCCTCGAATATAGATTTTATATGTTTTGCAGCAGCTCCATTTTTGCATCTCTCTATTCCTTTCGAGGGGATAGCCATCCCTGAAAGCATGAAGGAAGAGATTACCCGCCATTTCTCCAGGATACGGATATGAGGTAAAACTATTTGAAAAGGAGGCCGAAAATTTTGTTGCATGTCATTGGGTAGACGAATTCCAGCTATCATTTACGACTGACGAAATGGGATACAGTAGATTAACGGATAAACGAAATGAAGAAAAATTTAGTGATATTTATTGACAGCGGTGACACTATCGTTGATGAATCTACCGAAATAAGGGATAACGAGGGCACGGTCATTCATGCTGGATTATATGAGGGAAAGAAAGAAACACTGATCAGGTTGCATGAAAGTGGATATCTTATTGCACTTGTAGAAGACGGAACAAAAATGCTTACCAGGAACGTATGAAGTTATGGGGAAGAGAATAAAAATAACTGTTTATTCCCTTAAGGAATTATAAAAAGAGGAAGCCGGTCTGTTACGAAGTTTTGGGACTTCGTAACAGACCGGCTTCCGTTTCCGTGAATGCTGTTGATGATACTTTTTATGCTCGTCACCTTTTCCGGAAATAACCCAAGCTGTTAGTGCTGGTTCTCAGCTACTCCAGTACTCTGTATCTTTACTAAAGTCTTAGTTGCTTCTTCAACTTGTTTTATAGGATTGTAGCTGTGAAAGTCTCTATTGTAAATATACTCCATAATCTCTGATGTGGGTATTTACCTTGCTTTTGTAATAGATTTAAACGGTTAGCGTATTATATTGAATCTTAAGAACTATGAATTTAGTTCTGTTGTTTTATTGTTTTTTTTGTCTTGCGCTTTTTTGTAGTTTTTGTTTTAAATTCATCTGTTATTATAGAAATGTTGCCGTCTGTCTCAAGAACAGCAAGGCTTACTTTTTCGATAATATCTACACCATGCTCGCGCATAGCCTCTATTATCTCATCCCTTGTTATACCTGTCTTTTTCATATTTTCTTCTAAAATATTACCGTCATAAATCAGCATAACCGCTTGTCCTTCAATAAAATTGCTCAGTTTCGGAAATTTACGCACAATGCTTTTAAAAAGTAAGTTTGTTATAAACAAAGTTGTTGCTGCAACAATTCCGCCTAATAGAGAGGTGTTAGAACCTACCATTGCATTTTGTACCGCATTACTTATTAAAAGAACGAAAACTACATCTACAACCGATAGCTGAGCTAAGTCCTTTTTACCAAATATCCGTATCGCGACAACAATAAAAATGTACACACAGAATGAACTGAAAACTATCGGCAATAAAGATTTCAAAGTATCCAAAAAATCACTCCTTATTTAGCATTGACTTAAAATATTTTAAATGTTTTTTGTAATTGCATGTATTTTATTAATAATACCACAACAAAAATAAAAACTAAAGAACAAAAATACCCTGTCCCCAGCAAATATATACTTGTGGGGACAAAAGCTTTACAGGGAATTACGGTTTGTGCTTGTAGAGTACAATGGTATTCAAAGTATTCTGGTTAGCACTGACTTGCAGTTAGACGCTGTTGCTATCATACGACTTTATAGTTACCGGTTTAAAATCGAATGTACCTTCCGTGAACTGAAACAAATGATTGGTGGATTCAGCTATCAATTCTGGAGTAAATCCATGCCTAAATTGAAGCGATATCTGAAAAAGAATGAAAAAACTCCGATTGAAGAAATAGACTATCCTCGGGATAAGGAAAAAATTCAGTTAACCGTCAAGGCAATCGAAGGCTATGTCATGTTCAGTTGTATCGCAATGGGGCTGCTTCAAATGATATCCCTAACATTTTCTAAAGAGATTCAAACCATATCATTTCGCTATCTACGGACGCCCTCGAAAGTTATCGTATCTGAAGCAACCGTCATGTGTTATTTACGACAAAATATTTTTCACATTATGGCTAAAAAGCCTGATTTAAGCATAACACGATTTATTCTGGAGAAACAGGAAAGGCCTGATATTACAAAAGATTTGCAGGCTTCTTAGTGTTAAAAACTTTTGACTCTCCAGTACTAAGTAATTTTTGACTAAAATTAAAGTTATAATCATTTGGAATAGTAATTAAATATTCATCATTTTTAGGACTTGGTAAAAACCATTCAAAATCTGAATCACTAAATAAATCTCCAATAGATATACAATTATTCATAATGCTAATCCTCCTAAGATTTTATAATGCTTTGATTATATTTATAGGTAAAATAATGGTCATTAGAAAAAAGTTAATATATGGAAAAAAGTTGATTAAAAATCTACATATGAGCTTATACAATATGGGCTCGCAATAATATTGTGGCTATTTCAGGTAATTTGTTATAAGGTTATTCCAAATAAAAAACAAAGGTTTCAAAGTCTACTAAAACTTTGAAACCTTTGCTTTGTTAGGATGCAGTTGAGGGGACTTGAACCCCTACCCACTTGCGTGGACTAGAACCTGAATCTAGCGCGTATGCCAATTCCGCCACAACTGCAAATTCTGCTACCGTAACTACGGAACGAATTTGATTATAACATAATGATTTTTTATTTTCAACAAAAATATTAAAAGAATTATGGACATATTCCTGCCAAATATTTACGTAATCTAACACATCGTCTGAAACGATTACTAATTCATACCACTTAACGAATAAAGTGGACATAAAGTAAAAAATAAGGTTAAAGTTAAAAAAGGCTGAATATGACTTGACATCTGAAGGGCGGCGTATTAAAATAACCAATGTATTCCTCGATAGCTCAATGGTAGAGCACACGGCTGTTAACCGTGGGGTTGTAGGTTCGAGCCCTACTCGGGGAGTTATTTTTATGTTAAGGGTGCATTTCAAAAGAAATGCACCCTATTTTTAATATGCCAGCAGAATATCAACTAGTTTATTCCCACCAGATATATCTTGGATCTCCGTTCCTACCGTATCCCAGGAAGGCTGTGATTATCATGATGGCACCTACGATACCAATCAGAATGCCGCATAACTTACGCTTTGATACAGTTGCATTTTTACAAAGGAAGGATTGCCTGGTTGTCAGTAATAGAAACATGGAGTCATAGAACAATAAAGCTCCAAAGATACCTCTTGCAATCATGCGAAAAAAATACTTGGCATTACCGGTGTCATAAAATACCGTATAACTAAGCAGATCAATTAATACAAATAAACAGAACATAATAATGTTAATGATAATATTTCCCTTATCACTTTTCTTATCTTCTACAGTCATAATAAGTCCTCCTTGTTAAACCGAAAGTAAAGTCTGTCTTATCTTGCCTTAATTATATGCCTTATCAATTATTTAGCAATAAGTAATTTGGAAAACTGTATAATTAATTCTTTTTTGGGAAAATCTACCCTTGAGGTGAAAAATATGGAGACAATATGGAAAGAGAACGGAACATTTGACAGAAGTGGAAATGAACGCGGGGAATCGTTATGGATACAGAAGCAATATCGATTTGAGGGACAACCGGAGAAGGAAAAGACAAGCAGACCTCCATTGCAGAGTGATATCAGTACGGAGGTTGCTGTCATCGGTGCAGGTTTAGCAGGAGTATTAACTGCGTATCTTCTGCAGCGCAGGGGCATCTCCGTGGTGGTTCTGGAATGCAAGGAAGCAGGGAGCGGAATTACAAAGAATACAACGGCAAAGGTTACTTCACAGCATAGCCTGATTTATCATAAGCTTATGATGTATAAGGGTGAGGAACGTGCCTGGGAGTATGGCGCAGCGAATCAAAAGGCGATTGAAAAGTATGAAGAAATTATCAATCTGCTGAAAATTGATTGTGATTTTCAAATATTGCCGAATTATATCTATACTCTGGACGATGAGATGAAGATAAAACAGGAAGTGGATGCTGCACGCAAATTAGGTCTGCCTGCCATGCTGACAAGAGAGACCACTTTACCTTTCCATGTAAAGGCTGCGATACGCTTTGACCATCAGGCGCAGTTCCATCCGCTGAAATTCCTTGATGCGGTAGCTAAGGATCTGAAGATATACGAGAATACAAGGGTAACAGAACTTGATACCGGAGGCCTAATTATTACTGATAAAGGAAGGGTAAAAGCGAAATCTATCGTAATTGCAACCCATTATCCATTTATCAATGCACCGGGATATTATTTCTTTCGTATGCATCAGGAACGCCAATACGTTACTGCATTGGAAGGAGAGGATATCAATACGAAGGCTAAGTTGGATGGAATGTATCTTGATGCTGACCCGAATGGCTTTTCCTTCCGAAATTATAAGGATTATCTGATTCTTGGCAGCGGGAATCATAGAACCGGTGAATATCAGCCCCTGGATGCATATATGAAGATTGAGGAAGCGGCTAAAAGGTGGTATCCTAATGCCAATATTAAGTATACCTGGTCCAACCAAGACTGTATGACACCGGATTCAATCCCTTACATCGGCAGATATTCGGCGAAAACACCTAATATCTATGTTGCGACAGGCTTTAATAAATGGGGCATGACCAGCTCCATGGTATCTGCGATGATAATCAGTGATATGATCATGGGCAAGGATAGTGAATATCATAAGGTTTTCTGTCCTCAAAGACTTATTTTCTCAGGCAGCAGAGTATTTATTAAAGATGCAGCGATAATTACAAAGAGCCTGCTTTCCGAGCATTTGAAGGTATCCCGTGACAGATTAAGAGATATAGAACAGGGTAAAGCAGGAACCATCATGAAAGACGGACAGAAAATCGGAGTGTACCGGGATAATGAAAATAAATATTATTTTGTAACAACAAAATGCCCTCATCTTGGCTGCAGTTTGGAGTGGAATCAGAACGAGCTTACCTGGGATTGCCCCTGCCATGGGTCACGTTTTGACTACCGTGGAAAGCTAATCAATAACCCAGCCATGCGCGATGTATTTGATGCTTGTCAGCGGAAAAAGAAGTAGAATGTGAGACTGAAACTGGGTCGAATGAGGACGTTGATTCGGAATAAATTGGGTGAAAAATTTAAGCAAAAAAGTGTTGCAATTACGCAACCAGTCTGGTATAATCCTTATTGTTCGCTACAAATGACGAACAAAACCAGATGCAGTCGTGGCGGAATTGGCATACGCGCTAGACTAAGGATCTAGTTCCAGCAATGGAGTAGGGGTTCAAGTCCCCTCGACTGCAGTAAGTAAAATCAAGGGTTTCAGAGTTTGAATAAACTTTGGAACCCTTGATTTTTTGTGTTTGGAATGCAATTGGAATGCGACCACAATATAAAGCAATAGTGATCTTAAAATAAAATAATTAAAAGGTAGAGATATTCTTTATTCTTAAAATATTCTGAAATAATTTACAATCAGTAATTCAACGATAGACTACTGGTGCTTTGTGTGGTACAATAAGGAAAATTATAGTGTTATTTGGAAAACTAGTTATAATTTGGAGGGAAAGTATAAGAATTATGGCATTATGGGTGTGATTATTTTCTGGAGGAAGCTAAATGGATATACAAATACAAAACGTTAAAAAAGTTTTAAAGACTTAACAGTATTACAAGACATTAATATTGAGATAAGTTCCGGAAATACTATGCTAATAGTCGGAAAAAATGGAGCTGGAAAAACAACCTTATTAAGATTGATATTAGGCTTATACCAGCCAGATAATGACACTATAAAAGTTAATAACATAAATGTCTCTAGCAATGATTTTCATAAGGTTAAGCAGGAAATTGGATTTTTGAATGATAATATTGGTTTATTTAGAGATTTAACTGCATGGGACAATATCGAATTTTTTCATAGGATTTATTATCCTAATGCAAGCAATGATACAAGAAAAGAGGATATCTCATACGTCTTAAATAAGGTAGATCTATATGGCCATAAAAATAAGAAAATTAATTTCTTTTCTAGAGGAATGAAACAAAGATTAGCAATCGCAAGATCCATTATAAATAAGCCTAAATTGCTGATATTGGATGAACCTCACCGTGGACTCGATATTGATGGCAAGGAAATGATCAAAGACATAATAAAAGAATATCATAATAATGGTACAACTATCCTGATAAATTCACATGATTTAAACGATATTCAAGATGTAGTAACCCATTTAATGCGAAAAATATTTTGTCGTAAATAACACATGACTGTTGCTTCAGATACGATAACTTTCGACGGTGTCCGTAGATAGCGAAATGATATGGTTTGAATCTCTTTCGAAAATGTTAGGGATATCATTTGAAGCAGCCCCATAGCGATACAACTGA